>WQSA01000047.1 GCA_009788135.1 Candidatus Fibrimonadales bacterium | reverse complement strand
TTACTATATTTGTATTCGCGCGGCGGTAACTCAGTTGGTAGAGTTTCAGCCTTCCAAGCTGACTGTCGCCGGTTCGAGCCCGGTCCGCCGCTTTTAATTAAACCTCAGCATCACCGCTATTTCAAACGAAAGAGTCTGCCTGGTGTGAGTATAGCCATCATTCAACTGCTCAATCAACTGACGATACTCTATGTAAGCGCTTGCGCTAGCAACTTTATTAAACATATAAGCTGCGCTCGGACGCACATACCATTCATGGGCACGGGTCGGAATGCTGCGAGGCAGTTTTTCTAGCAGCGGATTGTAGCTTATCAAGGTATCGCCTTCCGGAGTTTTGGCTATAAAATGCACTTCCCCATTTGAACCGCTCACCCTGGAACTGTCATAAGGATTATAACCAGGATGCGTCGCATAGCTTTCCTGTATGAGTTTCCTATAGCTATAACCGCTTGTGAACTTTAAGTCTATATCGTTGTCCAGCTTCATATACCAGCGCCAAAACTGAAAACCTCTCTTGGTTTTGAGAGCATAGGCTATTGAAAGCTCATCGCCAAAAGCATAGCCCCTGTCCACAGTCATGTCGGTGTATATCCAAGGAATCTTTATGTAATCTTCCTCCTCCCAAACCTCCGTTCCAGGCAACTCCATTTTAGTGCGACGCTTTCTCTCTTCCGTTTTAAATCTAACGCTGTTGTCTATGCGAATATTGCCCTGAGTTAACGCGCTTATGCGAATTATAGGATTGAAATCCATTGTGGTAAGCCACTCGTTCTCAGCGCTCTGATACGGGCGAACCGTGCGCTGTTCCTGATAATCAAAGCGATGCGAAGTTGAAAAACTGCGAAATTTGCTGTTCAAAAAATCAATGCGCTTTGCAAAATTCGGAATATCAACTCCAACTCCGAATTTAGGCCATGTTATGGTTGTGTCTATGAAAAGCGGCGTTTCTCTCATTTGCCTGTAAGTCTGAGTCCAGGTCAAATCGCCCTTAACGCCAATATCCCACCAAGGCAAGGTAAGCGCTGTATTATTCGTTAAATTGCGCCGAACAGCATGCTCAAAACGGCCCTGATATACAATTGAATCCGTATTCTGATTCCTGTACTGCGCAAAACGCAAATAATCATCCCTAGAATCCAAACCCATATCGCCGCTGACCAAATTCCAAAATCCCCTATTGCGATAGCCATTGCCCAAGCCAAGCCCAAACAGATAATACTGAAGCGGCTCCACGCCTTGCTCTTCGTATAATTGCCACAGGGCAAAATCTTCGCCGCTCGTTTGCAAATCCACGCTCCAAGTGCTGCGAATTTCGCGCCATTTCCATTTTTCAAAAAAATTGCTAACAGCATTCTTGCCAGCTATGCCTGCAAGCTGAGGCAGTCTCAAAGTCGGAGAAAATTCAAAGCGATTGTTCTGCTGAATTGTCCAGAAATTTTTGGAAAGCATTTCCGAATCATAAAAGTCAAAATTGTTGGGAATGGATTTATCCTGCACAAAACCGCTGTTGAAAGAAAAACGCATTCCTAAAAACGAAATCAGCTCCGGAGAAAAATTTATCCTGAAATCTTGCCTGCGATTGCGCTCGTTGCGCAGAATTCCATAAGCCTTGCCATATTCTCTTGAGCCAACATCATTTATTTCATACGAGCGAGCAGTTTGCCATATAATAGTAGTATCACCAGATTCATTATACAAGGTATCAAGCGGTATTGACTCGGAATTATTCGAAACGTGAATTCTTCTATCAGTATGATCGTAATCAAATATAAAATCTTTGGCAAACAAACCGCCATCGCCATTCAAGCTGAAAAAATCGCCTTTGGTAAAAGCTTCCCTGTCTCCGCCGCCATGCATATCGCGATTTATATCCAAAGTATAGTTAAGATTCAAGAAAGGGAAAATGTTCCATCGAATATCTGCTTTATGCCTTAAATCCGTTGTGAAATTCGTAATTTTATCCACCTGCGGCTCCAAGAAATTCGGGTCTCGCTCTTGATTGACATTTCTGCTGTAAGACAAATCCATAAGAGTCAAATCGAAGGTTCCAGGCCAAAGCTCTACAGGCGCGCCAAACAAAGTTAGTTTGCTCCTTTCAAAAGTACCCAGTTTATATTCCAAAACCGTGTTATACTGATATGAACTGTCTGCTATTCTCGTAGCGCGTCGCTCGGTCTCTCTATACGAATAATTCAACGCGGGACGTTCCAAAAATATCTGGCTTAAAATTTCCTGAAATATATTATCGTCTTTTGTGTAATCTTTGCTAAAGCCAAGCGATAAGGTTTTTGTGCGCAAATAACTCTGATATCCCTTTGACTGCAAAGAATCTCGCAATCTCCTCTCTTCTGCCGTATCTTTTATTTCCAAATCAATGGCAGCCAAATCCCCAAACATATCAAAAGCGTTGTCGTGGCTGAGGTTCACATCGTCTTCCGGCTTCAAATACGGACGCATTGTGGTGGAACTGTAGCTAACTCCAAAAGGCAGGCGCAAACCGTATTCGTCTTTGAAAAATTTATTGATGTTCAAACTTGCCGCTGCGTTTACATCCAGCCTGGTATTCGCCTCGCTGAGCGTTGGCTTGGGGCTTTTCCCATCGCTTTTAAGAGTTGCAAAATCTCCATCCTGATAGCGCAACTCGCCCGAAACGGAAAATACATCTGAAAAATCAAGCTGACCGTGCATTCTTGTAGCATAGCCCCAATCATTGTTTATGCCGGTTAACCGCAAA
This sequence comes from Candidatus Fibrimonadales bacterium, assembly GCA_009788135.1. Taxonomy (GTDB): domain Bacteria; phylum Fibrobacterota; class Fibrobacteria; order Fibrobacterales; family Fibrobacteraceae; genus Fibrimonas. Next base: position 10,118 of record WQSA01000047.1, on the reverse strand, counting down.
TCGTTTATCCAGAAAGTTCCTGCCAAATCTTCCAAAGCGGCATTATCGTCCGCTATAACAACAAAACGAATCCAGTTGACATTGCTATTCGCCGGATCTCCTACAATTTTTATCTTTTCCTGCCTTTCTCCTCCCAAATCTTTCTCCGCAGGTTTTAAAAACGGAGGACCTCCGCGCAAAATCTTCAAGTTTGAAAATTCGGCAAGAGGCAAAGAGAATGCATTTGCTTTCCAGTTTCTTTCATGGCAATCCTGTATTCTCTCCGAATCCCGGCACTCAATTTTAACAGGTTTAAAAGACCATTCGTAATAATCCTGACTGCCATCCAATCCGCCTCGCCCAAACTGTAATGCAAATCTAATAGGAGTTTCCGCGGCCTTTGTTTCGTAATGAATTTCCAGCTTCATATTGCTATAAGAAGTAAAATCCTTAACCTCATTGTCAAAAAATCTGGTTGCGCTAACTTCTTGCCCAGGGTGCAAACCGCCATACTCCAGCAACAAGCTTTGCTCTTTTAAAATGGCATTGGTTTCCGTGTCTCTTTCCCTAGGGGTATTTGGAGAAGTGAAATAAAAACCCGCATTGTCGCGATTATTTATTACCTGAATCCTCATATAGTTGCTATCTGGAACAATCACTGAGCCTGGAGCATAAATGTCTGCGTTTATGCCACCGGTCACATTTTGCGTGATGGGATTTGAAATGATGCCGAATTCATTGCTTCCAGCACTCTCAAGCCATTCGTTTCCCACAATTTTAAATTCCGCTATTTGCGTTCTGCCTTCGGCAATGCCAGGACCTAAATTTCCATACCAAAGCCTTGTGAATATGGCTTCAGACAAAATATTGCTCAGAGGCGTTCCAGTGCTTGAAACTATGGTATCCGGCAAATCCAAAGGAATGCGAAACCTGCGCCAGCCGTTTTGCAATTTTTCAAACTGCGTGGGATCTTCCGTTGATAAATCTATTCTGTAGCGAGCAAAGCGAATCTCGGTATCCAATTGTCCATTGCGGTTTATATCTTCGGTATCAAATGACCTTTCTCCAGCATTGCCCTTAGTTTCGTTTATTTGAGTTGGAGGATCGCTCAAATCGATTAAGTTAGGGTTAAACCTGTCATTTGTTCTGGATATTTCCGATGAACTGCACTGAGAGTAACGGCAATCCCAAACCATTAATTTTCCATCAACGCCCGCAGAATGGCCCAAACCCATATCGTTGAGCGCCATTGTAGTGCCTGGGTCAGTTTCGGAATCCAGTTTCATATTAGGCTCATAACCGTTTATGCTTATATCTTCGCTAATAGAACCCAAATCAACATACAATGAACCGACGTTTCCCCTAACCACAAGTTCTATATATCTTTTCTGCGATAAATCCTGATAGTAAATACCATTGGGCCGCATAACTCCGCCCCAGCTTTTTCCGCTCAAATTATCATTTGGCCGCAAGCGAAAGCTTAAAATAGATATCTCTCTGCTATCAACATCGCTGTTCCCAATCTGCGGATAAATCTGGCGGTAGCGCATGGTTGTATTGCTATGCCAAACAAATTCTCCAGCGTGCTTGTAATCCTGATGTTCTATGAATGTGCCTCTGTCGCTTTCAATGCCGCCCGGAGGGCTTGCCTTGTGCCACATAAGCCTGTAAAGCGGATACTGCAAATTCAAAGCGCTGCCCTCAAAATCATCTATCAGAGCAGATTTTCTGTTGCTTGTATTTGAGTTGTGGTAGCTTGCGGCAAATTCGCTTTCAAAGCTCCATCTGGATTTTTCTTTGGAATCTATAAAAGGCACTTTGTTTATAATTTTATCCATCGTTTCGGAAGTGTCTCTCAAGCGCAAATTGGTTCCAAGCAAAAGCCCGGAAAAAGGCTCGCCGCCAAGCCTCGGATTTTCCGTGGTAACGCTTTGATTCTTGTAAAGAGCGGTTAAGCCAAAAACCGAGCCTTCGGCAAATTTTTTCAACGGATATTCAGCACGCGCTCCTAAAAGCAATTTGCTCTGAAGCTCGAAAAGAGGTTCGCACTCAAAATTAACCGTAATCTCCTTGTTGGGATCCAAAGCGCGTTCGCTTATCAGCTCAATTTGCCCAAGCTCGTAATTCACCTGATAATCGACATCCCTAACCAGAACCTCCGAGCCTGCCTTTAGCTTTTCCGAATTTGGAGCTATGTCCAAACAGCCTCCTCCGCTAACCGAATAGCTGCTGTTGGGGTCCCTAACGCTTATGCTTGTGCGCCTGCGCTTCCCCACCGCTTCAAAATAATATCGAAACTGATAAAGGCTTCTCAAATTGTTTATAGACATCGTATAAAGCGAAGACATTGCAGAAGAAGAGTCTATGTTTCTCAAAGGTTCCAAGCAACGCTCTCTAGCTACCCTAGCCGCATCTTCCAGATTCGGATAACCATTTCTCTGATACCATCTCATCTCGCGGCAAGGCAAGCGCATATCTCCAGTGTATTCGCTGCCATCCTTCAAAAATATCGACACGTCATTGGTCAGAATAACTCCGGTTGCGCTGTCTGCTACTCCCAAAGTTCTCAAAAAATCTACAGCGTTTCTTGAGCGGTCTTTCATTCTCAAAATAAAATTGCTCGAATTTTCGGAAGAAACTCCAACATTGTAAGTATTTCTCAGCATCAATTTTTCAATGTCCTTTAAATTATCCGTGGACTGATCATATTGAATCAGCACAACTTCGTCTCCATGCTTAACCGAAGATGTTGGTGGTTGGCGAGAAGTTCCGTCTCCGCTCCAAGATGCAGCCACAAGCGAGCCTTGTGCTCCGCCTTTGATCCGCAAGATTCCAGTATTCGCATCAAAAACATAATCTGTTCCAGCCTGCATTTCCATTAAAGGCAGTCCTGTGATTTTAACATGAGTATTGCTGCCAGGCGGCAAATAAACTCCAACAGTGTTTTCTATTGTAGTTCCTTTATTGTTTAGCGGGCTTCTTTTGTAAAGTTTTAATCCAGCTAAATTCCAACGAGGCGGCATATTGCCGTTTATCCTTGCGTTTATATAGGCATTTCTCATGCTCTGCGTTAAAAAGTAATATCTGTGGTCTGTGAATTGCTTGTCTTGAATTTGAAATTCCGTGCTTTCGTCTCTGCCTCTTATGGAGTAGCTCTCTTGGCTGCCGGCATCTTGCGAGGCTATTGTGGTCAAATTCCAATTTCCCAGTTTCCAGTCCGCTTTTATTCCGAACAAACCCTGATGCTGTTCCGCATATCCAGTTAATTCCGTTCCTGCCAAGCTCAAAGATGTGTTTCCAGCTTCCAGTCTTTGCAGAACGTAATCTTCAAATTCGCCAGGAGTTTCTTCTGCATAAACAATGCTGACTCTGTTTCTCACACCGAGTCCGCCTTCTGTATTGTTTAATTCAACCGTAATATTCCTGCCTATTTTTCCCTGCACAATAAAGCTTGGAACATAAGAAAGCGTTGGCGAGGGCCACAAACTGTTTTCCATGCTGCCAGGGGCATCGTCCAAAACGCCTGAGCCGTGCAAGCGGATATCCATTGTACCTTGCAATAGAAGTTGCGGCCGGTCAAAACCGAAGTCTTTCATCCAGGCCGGTATTTTCATGGGAAGCGATATGTTGAACAGGGAGCCTTCGGCAGGCTCGTCCACTCCCCCATTTCCCTGCCCGATTAGAGAATTGAGCCAAAGCCTGTTGAGCCCAATGTTGAACATGTCCAGCGAGTAATCTGCAAGTTCAGGGTAATAGGCATTCCAAAGCGGCAGGGTATCTTTGTTCATGCTATTCGCAATTCTGGCCTGCACAACGCTTGATCTGCTTTCAAAGTCTATTCCGTGTTCATATACAATTGGAGGTCTTTGAGTTTTAAGCGGCGTGCCATCCGATATTCCTTTTTGCGGGAGCAAGCCTTTGAGCGGTTCGCTTTGCGGCGGCAGCGGAATATACTGAATCGGGCTTTGCATAGCGGAATCGCCAGGCTCTGCAAAGCAAAGCCCAGTCCACAGCAGGAACGCTGCTACTATTGCAATCCGAAACATTGTGCAGTGAAAATTAGAAATTTAGTTTGTGTGTAAAAGTTGAAAATTCATAGTGTAATTTTTTTGTAAAGGGTTTGTAAATTTTATTTTGAGTTCAAGCCTGGATTCAAGCCCAGACAGTTTGTTGTTAATATCCGTTCGCATATCTAGGTGGTTTATGTGATTGCCCTGCGTGTAGAGGGTCAGAGCAATAATGTCCTCATGCGAAAGGCCACCGCCGCTCGCAATCTTTTTCTTTATCTCTTATACATTCTTTTTTAGAAAAAGGTACAAAAAAAATGAGGAGGTTTTGATTTCTAATGTTATTCCGCTATTTTCCATATCAAATCTTTTATTTCTAAGATAGCTTCTGCTAAATGATTTGTATTTAGCAGAAAACTCTTCATTGAAATATCCATAAAATCAACATATTTTAGAATTAAGTACAAACTTTCCTCTGCGTAGTCAACAGATATATCGTTATTTTTATTAAAACAAATTGACTCATAATGGGCAATTCTATTTCTAAAAACTCTTATGGAATCCAATTCTTGATATATATCTTTTTGGTTCATTCCTTTCTGTTTATTTGGAAATATCCGCAGCAAAGTTTTATCCCCCTTGGCATAGCTATGTTTTGAAAATAAACTGACCCAAAAGCCCAAGCTCAAAGAAGCTACAAGTTTATCTGCGCTGTAACAATTGGCTTTTAGCAATCTATCCTCTTCTTTTATAATTGAGCTTTTATTATGTTCGCTAAAAAAATCCGTGTTTAACTTTGATAAAATCCAATCGTTATTTGAAAAATAATGGCTATAATGCTCATTTATTGCATTTCTAAACATAATTTCAAAAAAATTGAGCATTCCATAAAATTGCTTTGAAAGTTCTATGTTAAGCTTGTATAGAAGCAAAGCTTTTTCTGTATCGCCATTAAAGGCGTTTTTATATCTGTCTAGGCGAGATTTCGAGAGTTTTTTTTCAAAAAAATCATATTTCATAAGATTTTCCTTGCTTTTTCCCAAAAAAAATTCTATATTTATCTATGTAAAACCCCTTGGTCCCTGCTTTTGGCATACCAAGGGGTTCGTGATTTTTAAGCTGCAATCCAGTAAGCATTCCGCCTCCAAAATAAAAAGCACCGCTAATTATAGAAAGGTTTTAAATTTTTGTCAAGGGTAACTATTCATTTTGCAAACAAGTGTTTACATTTTACCGTAATTATCTGAACCAAAATCCCTAACAAATAACACAATTTTTATCTTTATCATAAAAATCTCGCAGACTTTTTTCTTTTACTCGTCTGCCTTTCCGCAGGTGGGAGTGTTCCGCCGGACTGTTTAAGGGACGCTCCTACAATCCTGATGTTGGCATTGCAGAACTCTGCCCGTGATAATTTCAAACTTCTCATTCATTCCTCAAAAAAAAATCTCAATCTACGCTCTAACATTTTTGTCATCCATAAACGCTCACAGCAACGCCGCTTGCTACGTTAGCGGTGGGCTTCGCCATCAGTCCTGCACGCAGCGAACAGAAAACAGGTAAGTCTTGCCGTTGCTGCCCCCGGTCACATTGCCGTAGTTATAGTTCATGCTCCGGAGCCAAGCGCCGTTGGCATCGTTCTCCGTACTGCTCCACCAGTAGCCGTTGAGGCCGACAACGTAGAAGTCGACAACGGAGTTGCCGTAGCCGCCAGGGAGGGCCGAAAAACCGTGAGCATCTGAGCCGTTGCCATACGTTGCATGGGCATTCCAGCCACTTGTCGCCTTCAGTTTAGACCCTGCATCAGAGACTCCGCCTACGTAATTTGTCAGCGTTGTCCATTCCGCATCGCTGGGAATATGCCAGGCAATTTTCCTAACAGAAAATAGGGGAAATATTGCGAGAAATAAAGGCTTTGTTTGGAATGGCATAAATGACAAAATAACCGCACTAATTAAAGAAACAATAGAATATGCAAGGGGGAATCATGCCCGGCAGGTAATATTTGCCGGCAAGTGCAAGCGGTGTTTTATTCCTGTAGGGCAATGTTTAGAGGCAGTAGCCCAAAACCCCGATATTTTCGGAACTGGTAAAGATACAGAGAGTACCATTTTTAGCATTTATGGAGGTAAAGCATGAACAAGGAATATAAGGAAAGCGAAACGGAAAGTAAAGGCATATTTTGCCCTGTTTGCGAACGCAAAGCCGCAAACATTCAAAATATGATTTACATTTCAGATTTTGGCAGATGTTTGGCTTGTGTGGAAAAAGAGAGAGGGGAGGGTTTTTAGATGAAAGATTTGCCGGCAAAAAAAGAAGGCAGTATTAGGCAGGTTTACGGCTATTTAAGGGTAAGCACGGATAGACAAGATACCGCCGCTCAAAAACTTGGAGTAGAGAAAAAGGCGGCAGAGCTTGGCGTTAATATTGACGAATGGATTAGAGACGATGGAATAAGCGGCATTAAAGAGGCTTCTGAACGGAATTTAGGTCTTTTAATTGAGGCGGCGCAAGAGGGGGATATTATCATAGTATCGGAAATTAGCCGCCTTGCCCGATCGGTGTTTATGCTATTCAGAATAGTAGAGGAACTAGTACAGAAAAAGGGCGTTGAAATTTACACAGTAAAAGAAAACCAAATTTTTAGAAAGAATGATGTAGTTTCCGCTATACTTTTATCGGCTTACGGAACGGCGGCGCAAATTGAANGNGAAATGATAATAAAACGGACAAATGAAGGCTTGGCAAACGCCAGGGCAAGGGGTGTAATATTTGGGCCTCGCATTGGTTACAAAAAAGAGTTGAAGCTTGCCAAGCACCACAGTAAAATTCTCGCTTACATAGATAAAGGCTATAGCAATGGAAAAATAGCCAGAATGTTATGCTGCGCAAAAATAACATTACTTGATTATTTTGCCCGCATGGGAATAAAAAGCAAGAAAACCAAATACGAAAATTACAGGCGAACCAAAAACCATATTTCTTTTATTGCCGGACAAAATACGATGGACCAAAACAGGGCTTGCGTTTTGAAGCTCATAGAAAAAGGAATACGAAGCCCTAAGAAAATCTATGCAAGTTTGATAGAAAAGGGGCTTGATGTAAGCCGAAGTGCCGTACTTCGGTGGTTTGCACTAAACCCGGATGTTTACGCTATTGCTATTGAAAAGGACAAAACCCTGCGGGCAAAGTACAACCCGATTGCAAATAATTACAAGGAATCGAATTTAAATTACAAGGGTTCTAAACTAATGGCTAGGAAACTAATAAAGCGCAAGAGGGCTTCTCATGAAAGCAAACAAGCAGTATAGAACAATAGTAAAAACGCCTAACGAAATATTTGCCGGCCATGAAGTGCCAGGGGAAATTTTAATAGATGATTTAGAAAGCCTTGCGCAGGATTTAGATCTTACAATAGAAAAGGCTAAAGAGTTTGCAAGTGCTTTTTATTATTACATCTGCGGTAGAGTGGTATTTGAAAAAGTGGAGGTAACGGAAAAATGAACGAAGCGGAAAGCATAGAAGCACAGGCAAACGGCGTTTCAAGCAAGGGAGGGATTTTCCAACCTGCAAAAAAAGGAAGGCTGGAAGGGTTTAACCTTAAAGAGTTTTTGCAGGACTGCAAAAATGATTTAGTGCCGGCATTTAGCCCGGCAACCTTTGGCGGCTTGCAGTTCCCAAACGGCACACTATCCTACATAGGGGCAAGAACCGGAAGGGGAAAAACAACGGCATTAGTAAGCATAGCAATAGAAGCAATAGAAACGGCCCGGAGCGTTTTTCTTTACTCTTTGGAAGAAGATATTACGGCCATAGTAAAACGGTTAATGCTTTGCTACGCCTGGAATCTGAAAATAACAGGGGAAGCAAAAGGAATTGATTTAGCGAGCATAGACAGCCCATTAACGGAGCTAAACAGGCATATAGTGAACGAAACAAAGGAGGGGGAAGGGGAAACGCTCAACGAGGCAAAAGGCAGCATTTACGCACATTTGAAGCACAAATTAAAAGTATTTAGAGCAATGGGGGCTACTTTGGAAACATTCATAGAGCATATAGAAGAAAACGCAAAGGAAGGGGATATAGTTTTGCTCGATTACATTCAGAAAATGCCGGCAAAGGCTGGGGGAAGCAATGAGCCATTGGAAAGAATATCCACGGCAAGCGGTGAACTATTGGAAGCTGCAATAAAAACGAGGTGTGTAATAATTTCCGCTGCGCAATTTAACAGGGAATCGGCAAAAAACATAAAAAAGGGAAGGGATAATTTAAGCGAAGCGGATTTCAGAAGCTGCGGAGACATAGAGCAAGATGGGCACAATTTAATAGGAATAGGAATACAAAGAAAAGGCGTAACGAATGAGGCAGATTACCATTTCTATGATGTTTTGAAGGCAAGGCGTGGAAAGCCACATTTTGACAATAGATTAAGCTTTGAGGGCGCATATTCATTCATAAAGAAAAGCAGTGCCGGCAAAAAAGAAAAAGAGGTTGAAAAAGAGTGCGTTAAACCAATCGGGCAAAGTACCGGCAAAAAAAGAAGGAGCTACAAATAAATGAGTTTCATAGAAAAAATCGAATATTGCAAAACGCCTAAAAGCGTTTTAAAATTCATGCTTGAAAATAAGCACGGAATAAAAGCTATTTCCGCAGAGGAAACTGGGTGCAAGCTTGGCAAAACGGAGGCGGCATATTTAAAAAATGCAGAAATGGCTATAAAATACAAGCCTTGGCACTATGATTTTGCCGTGAATATGATAGCGGCAAACTTGATAGAAGATGAACTAGAGGATAATGGCACTATACAGCCTGGGGGGCGCACGGTTAGCATTTCATGCAACGATGAAAAGGATATGCAGTATTTGCTAATCGTAAAAACGGAGATCATGCGGTGGTATTTTGGCAACGATGGGAGAAAATGGGAATTGTTTAAAGAACAATTAAACGGCGTAAATAAAGAAATCGTTTTTAACACTCCGGATAATAAATTTCACGCACAAACACCTAAAATAATGGAGTATTCAGGCTGGAAGCAAACAGGAAGCCGAGAATTTGAACATCATTTCAGAATAGCGAAAGCGGTTTTTAAACCTATGCTCATGAATCATTGGCAGTCGGGATATATAAAANTACCNGCNATGCTTTACCCATCATTAATGAAATATGAGCCGTCAGTTGGTGGAATTTTGATAAACGCTTTATTNAAAACNCAGGCATTCGGGCTAAAAGAAAACTTAAACGGCAAAAAATCGGTAATAGTTGAGCCTAAGGAATTTTTCACCGCCGTAACTCCCGGAATGATACTCCCAAGCGGTAATTTAAGAAGTTCCTATTTTGAAGATTTTACAAAACACTCATTTCCGAGCTTTGCGTTCCGCTTAAATATAATAGATCGTCATTATAGAAATAAGGGCTATGAGCATAGCATGGTAAACGGCGTTTTACTTGAAGATACCGAGGTAGAAATACAATTTTCCGAATGTTAATTTCTTTTGNCGGCACAAGTGAAATTTTAGTCCAGATTAATAACATTTTTTTTCGTGTAAAACTCCGTACCCATAAACCGCATTTTTGAGCTAAAAACGNCGTTTTTTTTTGAACCCCCGATTAAATAGGGCTTCGTTGGCCGTGTAAAACTCCGTACCCATAAACCGCATTTTTGAGCTAAAAACGGCGTTTTTATAGTCTTTCGCTTCGTTTTCGTGTAAAACTCCGTACCCATAAACGGCGAAATTAGCCCAAAAACGCTATTTTTCATAGCAAAAAAACAGTGCAATAATATTATTTAATAATATTAAGAGAAAAACGCTTGAGGCGTTTTCCTCTTACGCAACATTTGCCGGCAAAAAAAAAGAAAGCAGGGGGATTTTGAAGATGTTTTGCGGAAACGCACAGACCCCCCTATAAACGCCTTTTTTCCTTTTTTGCCGGAAAATGTATAGACAACTCGATAAAAGGGCTAGAATAGGCATAAAATTGCAATTAACCCACAATTACAACCAAGCACGATGTAAAAAATGCGAGTCATGCAGCCCCGCAAACCCTATCCCCCCATTGGAAGAACCTATACGGGGGGTGTTTAAGCAAGGCAAAAGGCCTATATCCGGGTGTTTTTCCTGCAAAAAATCGTTA
>WQSA01000046.1 GCA_009788135.1 Candidatus Fibrimonadales bacterium | reverse complement strand
GAACAAATGCAGGCCATAATACAGGCTTGCGTGGAAACCAAAAGCCCGGTTATCTTGCAGGTCTCCAGCGGAGCCCGCAAATACGCAAACCAAACACTCCTGCGCTTTATGGCTCAGGGCGCAGTTGAATTTGCGAAAGAACTGGGCTGCAACGTTCCAATTTGTTTGCACCTTGACCATGGCGACACATTCGAACTGTGCAAAAGCTGCGTGGACTTCGGATTCTCTTCCGTTATGATAGACGGTTCGCACCACAAATATGATGAAAACGTGGCCCTCACCAAAAAGGTCGTGGAATACGCTCACCAATTCGATGTGACCGTTGAAGGCGAGCTTGGTGTTCTGGCTGGCGTTGAAGACGACGTGTCTGCCGAGCATCATACCTACACACAACCAGAAGAAGTTGAGGACTTTGTAAAAAAGACCGGCTGCGACAGCTTGGCAATCTCAATCGGAACTTCGCACGGTGCATTTAAATTCAAACCTGGGCAGAATCCTGAAATTCGCTTGGACATCTTGGCAGAAATCGAAAAGCGCATTCCTGGCTTCCCAATCGTTTTGCATGGCTCATCTTCCGTTCCACAAGAATATGTTGACTTGATCAACAAATACGGCGGTAAAATGGAAGCTGCAATCGGCATTCCAGAATCACAGCTTCGCTCTGCGGCAAAGTCTGCTGTTTGCAAAATCAACATAGATTCCGATGGTCGCTTGGCAATGACAGCAGCTATACGCAAAATGTTTGCCGAACATCCGGGCGAGTTTGATCCGCGCAAATATCTTGGCCCAGCGCGCGACGAGCTCAAAAAGATGTACATGGAAAAGAATAAAAATGTGCTCGGCTCCGCCGGCAGAGTAAAATAAAAAGTGCAGAACTATCTGGATTTGCTGCGCGAAGTGAAAGCGTGCGGCGCTGAAAAAAGCGACCGTACGGGCACTGGAACGCGTAGCGTTTTCGGGCGGCAAATCCGATTTGATCTGAGCAAAGGCTTTCCGCTTTTAACCACAAAGAAAGTCCATTTGAAATCCATTATCGTGGAGCTGCTTTGGTTTTTGCGCGGCGATACAAACACCAAATTTCTGCATGAGCACAAAGTTTCCATCTGGGACGAGTGGCAAAATGAGAACGGAGATTTGGGACCTGTGTACGGAGCGCAATGGCGAAGCTGGGGCGGCAAAGTCGATCAGATTTCCGAACTTCTGAATTCCCTTAAAAACAATCCAGATAGCCGCAGGCATATAGTTTGCGCTTGGAATGTAGCAGAAATAGATAAAATGGCTTTACCGCCTTGTCATTGCCTTTTTCAATTTTACGTTGCAAACAACAAATTGAGCTGCCAGCTTTACCAACGCTCCGCAGATATATTCTTGGGCGTTCCCTTCAACATTGCGAGCTACGCTCTGCTAACCCTTATGCTTTGCCAAGTGCTTGGCTATGAGCCTGGCGAATATGTGCATACATTCGGAGATTTGCACCTTTACAACAATCACTTTGAACAGGCAGACTTGCAGCTTTCAAGAGAGCCAAAGCCTTTGCCGAAAATGAAACTCAATCCCGAAGTTAAGGATCTTTTTGAATTCAAATTTGAAGATTTTACGCTGGAAGACTACGATCCCTGGCCAGCGATTAAAGCACCTGTTGCTGTGTGATGCAGTTCATGGCCGCCATTGTACACTATGAATTTTCCCAGCGGCAGTGCGTTTGAATAAACGCTTATATCGCCGAGCAAGTCCAGAATTTTGTGATATGCTGGTTCGTTTTCAAAGCGCAATTCGTCGTGCGGCAAGAGAATTCCGCAGCCTTTCAGGTCTTCGGAGAGGTTTGCGCTTGGCAATTCCTGTTCAAAGATGAATGTTCTCGCTGAGAGAACTTTTTCAAGGTCGTCTGGGATTTTGGCATGCGCTGTGAATTCGTGGCCAAATCGGTTTATTGTGTATTGGATTTCCAATTCTGAGCCTGCTATGAATTTTAAATATCGATTGCCCATTTTTATTTCAATATTTTTTGAATTGAAAAAAGTTATTTTTTTTGAAGAATTGGCAAGGTTGTTTAATTCATTTGCCCATATTTTTGCGCTGCCATCCAATAACGGCAATTCGTCTGCATAAACGGCGAATTCGCAGTTTGAAAAATTCAGGGCTGCTGCGCTTAAATGCTCTACGCCTGTTATCTTTTTCCCTGAGCTGTGAACCAAAACGGTTGTTCTGTTTTCGTAAATAACCTTGAAATCTTTTGGTTCTTTTTCGCTCGGAAACCAGCATATTCCGCTTGCATTCATGTTCAGCAGTTCAATGGATGCACTGCATTCCCTGCCCGATATGCCTTTACCTTTCAACAAGAATTTTACCCTTAGCAGTATTTTTTCCGTCTGCGGCTATGTAATAATATAATCCAGGAGCTACAAATTTTCCGCTCTCGTTTTTTCCATCCCAAACAACCGCTCCGCCTCGCAAATCCGCTCCTTTGAACAATCTGACTCGCTTGCCCGAAGAATCCAGAATATACACGGAAGATTTTTCGCTGATATAATTTATTTTTACGCCGCTGTGAACTCCCGGGCGATACGGATTGGGATAAGCTATGGGCTTTCGCGAATCGCTCCGCATAAAACCGGAAGCGCTGCGAACAAGCGATGTGGAATAGACGCTAAGCCCTAAATTGTGCGCAAAATAAACTTTTCCCTTTATGGTATCTATCGCTATGTCATAGACATTTTCGCTCATAAGCCCATCTTTGATCTTATATTGTTTTGCAATCAAGCTATCTGGCGAGTTTTGAGAAAATGAGTATGCACCATCGCCCAAAGTGCTAATCCACAGCCCGTTTTGGGCATCCGCTTCCAAACTCGAAATTGTACCTCCGTTAAACCCGCGAATAGAACTCGGTTCTTTCCATTCGTTGTCTTTATCGAGATAAAAAATTTGAGTAGAAGATACGGCCCATAAAACGCCTTTGCTGTCAAAGGCAAAATCTATTGGAGATTCAAAAGAGGTAGTCCATTTTTTCTGAATTTTTGGAGAAAAACTGTTTGAAGGAGTCAGGTAAAAGTCTATGCCGCCAGCTTTGACATCTCGTGATAGCTTCCATGCCGCATAAATTTCCCAAGTTCCGTTTTCGCTTTTGCGAGAAATTATAGATGATGCCGCTGGAGAAGAATTTTCGTCTTTTGCGCACAGTATTTGCCCGTTATTATCCACAAAAGCAAGTCCGTAATTGGCTTCGCTTAAAAAAGTAAAAAGAAAACCCGAAGCATCCGGCGCCTCAGTTGCCCCTAAAACAATTGTATGGCCGTTTGCATTATCGCCGTGCTGAGTTGGGCAGGTATTGTTTGAATTCGTTGAGTGAAACCATCCGGTTTTATTGTTCTCTGCATTATAGGCTATAAAACCTGGCCCCCACATTCCAATGGCAAAATTCCCGTTTGATAGCAATGCCAGAGTTTTTACATTTTGGGCCCATAGCTTCATGTCATTTCCATAATTGCTTTGATTTGCCAAAAAAGCCTCTCCCCATTGGTTGTTTTGCATTCTGGAAAGATAATCAAAATCGCTTCCCCACGCAAGAACCTCGCCGCTAGATGAAACTGCAATTGTTCTTGCGTTTTCCAAAGGAAAATTCAAATTGCCTGGAACATATTCTGGCTTTGCATCTTCCTCAAAAGGTATATTGTCCACAGGTTCCCATTTATCCATATCTGCTAAAAAACGGTCATCGTATATTTTTTTCCAGTTTATCGCTCTCGTCAAAACTTTAGTATCCAAATCCAGCCATATACTGTCATTTCTCACAGCAACCCTTTTAATATTTGGCATCTCAATTGTTATCACAGGGCGATTCTGTTCATAATCAAAAAAAGCTATAGCTCCATCAAACGGAAGGATAAGGATGTTTTCTGCTTTTTTTCCCAAGCCATTCAACAGATTTCGTTTCTTTTCTGCGAAAGCGTTGTTTATAATTTCAAAATTTTTATAATTTTTATTTTTACGAACTAAAATACCGTTTCTTGATACCGCTATAATATCATCATTAGGCAATTCAAAAAGCTGGACAAAATCTGCCGCTTGCAGATTGTTGTTCCCGGGCATATAAAAGTTTTCCGTTTTGTTTGCAAAGCGTTCCTGCAAGCCCCAGGCAAAAGCAGCCCACAAAGTCCCGCTTTCCGTGCGCACAACATCGCGAACTTCATTTTGCCGAGTATAATGCTCCCAGTCTTTGGCAAAGACCAGAACCACAGCGATCATGAAAAAAAACATGCGGAACATTTGTTTGTAAATGTAGAAAACAATTTTCTACATTACCGCTCATGAAAGTCTCCATATTAGGAACGGGCGGCTGGGGGCTTGCCCTTGGCAAAGTTTTGCACGGCAACGGGCACTATGTTTCATTTTGGACTCCGTCGCTTGCAGAGATGGAGCTTTTGACAAAAGAAAGAGAATATAAAGATAAATTGCCAGGCGTAAAGCTTCCGGAGGAATTCAAATATTCAACGGATATGGATGTTGCAATAGACAAGGCCGAGATGCTGATTTTTGTTGTTCCCAGTCAGTTTATGGAGAGCACGGCCAAGCAGCTTGGAGAATGCCACGCTCCTGAAAAAAATCCGATAACGGTTAGCGCAACAAAAGGCATCTCCGAGCATTCGCTAAAAAGGATGAGCGATGTTATTCTGAGTCATGTGCAATGGCTTTCGGAAGATAAAATGGTCGCTCTGAGCGGGCCAACGCACGCAGAAGAAGTTGCGAGGGAAGTTTACACAGCGATAGTGGCAGCGAGCAAAAACGAGCTCTCTGCAAAGAGCGTTCAAAAAGCATTTAGCAACAAATCGCTCAGGGTTTACACTTCGCATGATATAATTGGCGTTGAGCTTTGCGGCAGCGTTAAAAATGTGATTGCCATAGCCGGCGGCATTATAGATGGTTTAGAGCATGGCGTTGGGGATAACACAAAGGCCGCCTTAATTACGAGAGGCCTTGCGGAAATTCGTCGTTTGGGCGAAGCTTTGGGTGCAAATTCGCATACATTCGCCGGTCTTGCCGGCATTGGGGATTTAATTGTAACCTGCATGTCGCAACACAGCAGAAATCGTTTTGTTGGCGAGCAGATTGGCAGAGGCAAAACTTTGAACGATATTTTATCGAATATGAAAATGGTAGCAGAAGGAGTTCCAACAGCGCGTAGCACTTATGAGCTTGCAAAGAACAGAGAAATTGAAATGCCCATAGTGAATGCAGTTTACGAAACTCTTTTCAACAACAAAAATCCAAGAGAAGCCATTGAAGAATTGATGGCCAGGGGGTTAAAAGCGGAATGAAAAAAATATTGAGAACCACTTATTCAAAACCGGCAGCAGACGACGAAGACGACAATCCCTGGGCCAACAGAACGCGCAGAACTGAGAAAAAGGCTACTCTGGAAAAACCTGAAAAGCCTGTTTTTGCAAAGCGCGAGCCTCGCGAACCCCGTGAACTGCGCGATGAAGCGGACCCGCCTTGGTTAAAAACAATTTCATCCCTTGCAACGGAAAAGGGCCGCGAAAAAGAAGGGATGTTTTTGGCAGAAGGCGTGCGAGTTGTTTCTGAAATAGCGCAGTATCACAAGGATTTGGTCAGCGGAATTTATGTTGACGAATCTTTTGACAACGATGATTTGCGGCAAAAAATAAAAGATGCGAAGCTTCGCATAAATTCCCTTACTCCAGCCCAAATGAAGCTGGTTAGCGCAGTTGTGAGCGGTCAGGGAATTTTCGCAGTTTGCCGCATGGCAAACGAAAAACCGAATTTTGACACGGCTCATACTATAACTTTAATTGACGGAGTTCAAGATCCCGGCAATTTGGGTTCTATTTTCCGCAACGCAGTTGGTTTTGGCGTTGACGGCATTATTTTGGGTCGCGGCACTGTGGACCCTTTTAATCCGAAGGTTGTGAGAGGTTCTTCTGGCTGCTTTTTGAGAACTCCATTTGAAGCGGGCATAGATTTAAAGGAACGTTTTGCTCTTTTAAGGCAAAAAGGTTTTTGCATAGTGGCAACCTCGCCTTACGCAAAGAAGAGCATAACGGATTTAACTTCTCGCCAGTCCAAAAAGATAGCGCTATTAATAGGCAACGAGGGTTCCGGCACAAACAAGCAAGTTAGCGAGCTTGCAGACGAATGGGTGAAAATTCCAATGGAAAACGCATTGGAATCGCTGAATGTAGCCGTTGCGCACGGGGTTCTAAGCTATCAGATTGCGCAGATGAGAGGGTAATTTTCTATCTCACCACAAACTTAAAATTTCTCATTCCAGGCGCTTTTGCAAAGTACACTCCGTTTGGCAAAGGCAATTTCACAAGCTGCGAAACTTGAGCTATTTCAACGGTAGCTACTTTTGTTCCTCTCAAGTTGTAAATTTCCACCTTCCCTGTCAAAGTTCCCAGAGAAATTGCGGCAATGCCTGTTGAGCCTGCGCTGCTGCTGGACGAAGAACCCAATGAGGAACTGCTCGTTGAAGAAGAACTGCTCGGTCTGCTGCTGCTGCTCGGCGTTGGCGGTGGATCGCCTGGAGTGCCGTCTGGATTGATTTTAGCACCCTTCACTCCGCCCATCGCATCGTCAAAGTAGAAGCTTGTATATCCATCATCTAGCTCTACGTATATGGAGAAATTGCTGCCCTCTGGAATCTTGTAGCTCTGGTTTGAAATTTGCACCCACTGGCCAGGCGTAACTTCCGCTGAGGCTACATTGCCGTAAGACTCCGTGCCTGCCGGATTGTTGTACTGGAACGAGAGGCTCATAGTTTTTGCTTCATTGCCATCGTGCCTTGCCATTACGCTGAAACTGTATTCGTTACCGGAAATGAATTGGTCGGGCAGGGCGAATATCGCGCCATTCCAGTTTTGATTGCGATTGCTCACGTATAGCGAGCGGCTGCCACTGTTCTTTTGCGCATTTGAATTCGCAAGGTTGGCATCTCCGCGCCTAGACCATTTCTGAGTAGTGTTGTCTTCAAAATCGTGGTAGAAAAAGTAGCCGTTCTCATCAGCTTTAACTTCTTCGGGTTCGGGCACATTGAACTGCGGATTCTTGCCGTCTCCCCAATTCTTTTCTGGGATAAGCGCTGCCACAGCGTTGTACGCAGGTTTCTTGGTATAGTTTGAAGTAAACAAAAGCGGGTTTCTATCATTGCGCCAGCTCCAGTCATCCCTAACGCCCCAGATTGACACGGAAGTTATGTTGGCGCCAGCCTCTCTCGCATTCTTCAGAGCCTGGAACACGCTCTCATAAAGTTCGGTCTGCTTTGCCTCGGTACCGCCGCTGTGTTCTACTGTTATGTCAAGCTCAGTTACGTGAATTTCAACGCCTTCTACCCCTATAAACTTGGTAAGCGCGCTTTTGTATGTGCCCATGTCTGGCCAGCTTGTTGACAGATGCGACTGCATGCCAATTCCGTCTAGCACTCCCTTGCCTTTAGGACCTAGCCTTGTGGCCATGGCGGCTATGGTATCCCTTTTGCCGTCTGGGTGATACTCGTTAAAATCGTTGTAGAACAGTTTTATATTTGGGTAAATGGATTTAGAATGTTTGCGAGCATAAACAAAAGCGCTGTCTGCAAACGAATTATTCCCGTAAATCTGCACCCATGGAGACTGGTCGGTGCTGTTATTGTTGCCTGCGTCCCCTATTCCACCCGCTTCGCGAGCTTTGCCGTCGTTAGCGTAAATTTCGTTGACCACGTCGTAGGCATAGAGGTCCAGCGTTGGGAATTCTTTCTTTATAAGTTCAAACATATTCTTTATGTAGCTCTCCATGCGCTGATTCATAACCGTTACGGTAGCCAGAGCATCTTTATTGCCATTCTGCATATCTGCGAAGAAAAACCAGCTTGGAGTCTGCTGGTGCCAAACCAGCGTGTGGCCGCGCAGCGGAATATTGTAGGTGGCGCAGGTGGTCATTACAGTCTTTGCGTTCTGATTGAGCTGAACCTTGATGTCGGTATTGGTGGAACCGCTCCGTACCATCGTAGCATAAGGTTTTAAGTCGTTTTCATGCGTAATGCTGTTAAATTCCCTCAGAATCACATTGCGCAGCGTTGCATCGCTTATTTGCTGATACGGATAGCATGTCCCTATCCGAAAATAGTTTGCATAAACGTCTTTAAGCCCATGCTCGCTTTGCTGGGCTTGCCCGATCTGCAACAAAAACAACAGTATAAAAAAACGCTTCATACCTTAACCTCCAATACAATAATATATATTATTTTTTGGAGGAGCGGTACGTTTTCTTCATTTCATAACAAGTTTAAAGTTTAACATACCGCGCGCTTTGGCTAAATATATGCCGTTTGGCAAAGATATGCTTTCAACTTGCGACATGTCCGAAACCTTTGTGCTTGCCACTTTGTTCCCTTTAAGATCGTAAATGTCCACCGTTATAAGAGTGCTTAACAGGGGTTTTGAATATGAAATTATGGTTGTGGAAACACTGCTGGAAGACTGAACGCTAGAGCTAGACTCTGCGCTTGAGCTGCTAGGAATGCTCGAACTGCTCGAACTGTTCAAAATTGGAGGAATTACCGGGTAGTCTATTTCCGGCGGATAATTTCCCGTAAGAGTCGGGGTTGTCCAGTTTATCACGTCTTGCCCGGTGGTCAGGTTAAAACCGCTCTGATTTGGCTGAATGGTTATTTCCGTATTTGCGCTTTGCCCTTTGAGGAATTTGTTCACAAATGCGTTTATGCTCGTCACCTGTTGCGAAGCCGCTGAGCAATGATTGTGTCCGCCTGTAAAATCATAGCCTATGCTTGCAGGTAGGCCAAAAGCTTTCCACACTTCTTTTGCCGCTATCACAGACTTGTATCCGGATTCATCGCCTAGCCACTCATAGCCGGGGTTTCCAAGCGCAATTACGGCGCGCGGCGCAATCATGGCTATAAGCTCGTGATGGTCGTGCGGCAATTGTTCCGGAGTTCGGTTTTGCATGCTCGAAAGGAACCAAGAAAAGTTTGTGTTGTCTATTTTCTCGATATTTGTGCCGGTACGTGCTGTAAAGGCTTTGGATGTTCTCCAGGAGTTAATGCCCCCACCGCCGGATTCCTGTGCGACGGTGAGGGCTACACGCTCGTCGAGCGCCCCTCCAAAAAGCGCCATTTTGCCTGCATAAGAACAGCCTTGCAAACCGATTTTCTTTGTATCCACGCCCAACTGGTCTTTTACCTGTTCAATGCCGTCTATAAGCCGGCTTATGCCCCAGGACCATGCGGCGTATTTGCCTATTTTTCCCGAAAGGCTCGGATACACCTTGTAGAAAGGATCGGCTGTATTGTGCGAGCCTCCGCCATTAGCGTAGGTTACAACCTGATCGTGCATAAATGGAATCTGCCGGCAGCCGCTTATGTTGGCTGCATTGCCGTTCATGCCTATGGCAACGCATTCGCCGGAGCCGGAGACTGTGGATGTCAGGGTGATGTTTCCATCTTTTGTGGTTATTTTCACGCTAAGCGAGTTGCCGCTTAAGGTTGCTGCCACGGTTGCAGTTGAAGGATCGGGCTTTGGGCCTATTTCATATTGCTCCAGGTCTTTTTTCACCTCGTTTCTTCGGCAAGCCCATTGTTCTTTGGTTGCAATGCGGGTACCGTCGTTCATAGCGAATGGGTCCGGCAAAGGATTATTCGCTTTGAGAGCGCCATAGCTAACATCGCAATCTGCGCCGTAATTTTCCAAGGCCAAGCCCTGTGCCGAGGATATTGAATATACTGCCAAAGCAGCAAATACGCAAATTATTGTGTTTTTCGCTTCCATATAAATCCCTCCTTCTTAAGTTGCGCAAAATACAATCTATCTTAGTAAAGATACATTAAAATTTCAAAAAGCGGTTACTTTTTTTTTATTTAGTTCAAATTTCTTGGTTTAATTGAGAATTGAGAATGGAGAATTGAGAATAAAAAACTTGTTTTTGAGCGATTTTAGCCATTATATGCGGAAATTATTCTCCATTCTCAATTCTCAACTAAGCGACTAAATCAGCGTTTATGTTTATCATAATGTTGACAACCCCCAAATTTTTTTCTATATTTTATACCCCATAAACAATCACCGATTGCGTTTTAGCATCCCAGGTGGCCACGAAAATGGTTCGGATGTATAAACAGTCGGGTAGAACAACCAAATAGGAGATAATTATGGCAGATTTGCCTTCTATCGAAGACCTGCTAGCTGCAGGTTCCCACTTCGGGCACCAGACTCGTCGCTGGAACCCCAAAATGAAACCCTACATCTTAACTGAAAAGAACAGCATTCACGTGCTGAATCTGGAAAAAACCAGATCTCTCTTGGAGGTTGCAGGCAAGGCTATAGCCAGAATTTCCAGCAATAACCGCACGGTTCTTTTTGTTGGCACCAAAGCTACCGCTCGCAAAGCCGTGGAAGATGCCGCTGCGAAATGCGGGCACTTTTATGTAACAAACCGCTGGCTGGGCGGAATGCTCACCAATTTCCAAACCGTGCGCAAATCAATCAAGCAGATTGACAAAATAGACGATATGGAAAATCAGGGCATTTTCAAGCAGATGAGCAAAAAAGAGGTTCTGGACAAAAACCGCGAACGCGCAAAATTGCTGAACGTCTTTGGCGGAATAAGAGAGATGAGCCAGCTCCCGGGCGTTGTTGTTATCACGGATTTGAACCATGAGCACATCGCAGTTTCAGAAGCTCGCAGGCTGCGCATTCCCATAATCGGCATTTGCGATACAAACGTAAATCCAGAAATAATTCAATACCCTATCCCGGCAAACGATGACGCTCTGCGCTCAGTCTCACTGATTGTGGATTACCTTGCCGCAAACGTAACTACTCGCCAGAACCCGTCTGCTGCGTCGAACAGCGCTAAAGAAAAAAATGCCGAGAAATCGGCTGAGGAGAAAGCATAATGGCAGCGATAACCGCACAAATGGTAAATAGCCTGCGCGAAAAAACCGGCGTTGGCATGATGAAATGCAAAGAAGCTTTGGTTTCCTGCGAAGGCGATATTGAAAAAGCAGTTGAACTCTTGCGCAAGCAGGGAGCGGCTGTAGCTGCAAAACGCGCCGATAAAGAAGCAAAAGAAGGCGCAGCGTTTGTTGGCTCAACCGATAGCAAAGCTTTTGCCTTTGAGCTTACCAGCGAAACGGACTTCGTTTCAAAAAGCGATGATTTCGGAAAATTGGGCTCAGACATAATAGAAGCTATAAAAGCGCACGATGCCGCATCCGTGGAAGACGTTCTCAAACTTCCTGTCGGTTCATTGACTGTAGCCGGTCGCATAGAAGAAGTCTTGGCAAAGATAGGGGAAAAAATAGAGATTCGCAGATTTGCATCCACTCCTATCGGAGCGGGCGAAGCTATCGCTTCTTATTCGCACATGGGCGGCAAAATAGGCACGGTTGTCAAACTGGCTTACGAAGGCACTCCAAACGGCGGCAAAGAAGCTGTTCAGGCATCTGCGAAAATAATCGCTTTGCACGTAACCGCTTCCAATCCCATGGCTCTTGACGAGAGCGGCCTTGCGCCAGAACTCATTGCAAAAGAGCGCGAGATTGCAAAAGAACAGGTTGTAAACGAAGGCAAAACAAAAGCGGAATTTCTTGACCGCGCCGTTGAAGGCCGCGTTAAAAAAGCTCTGAAGCAATTCTGCCTTTTGGACCAGGAATTTTACATAGACTCCAAGAAAATCGTTCGCGACGTGCTTGCCGAAGAACAGAAAAAGCTTGGCGTTTCAAAATTGGCAGTTGCACAATTCATTCGCTTTGAAAAAGGCAAATGATTCTGGACGGCAAAAGTTTAGCCGCTCAAATAGAGCAAGAGCTAAAGGGCAAAGTCCAGAATGCTGCTCTTGCAACAATCTTGGTTGGCGATGACCCGTCCAGCGCAACTTATGTAAAGATGAAAGGCAATGCATGCAAAAGGGTGGGCCTTGAAAGCTTGCCCGTTTTGCTGCCAGCCTCAACCACAACACAACAGCTTCTCGCAAAAATAAAAGAATTGAACGAAAATCTTTTGGTAAAGGGAATTCTGTTGCAGCATCCCGTTCCAAAACACATAGACGAGCGAAAATGCTTTGATGCAATAGCGATAGCAAAAGATGTAGATGGCGTAACATCTTTGGGCTTTGGGCTTATGAGCATGGGCGAGCGAGCTTATGGCTCTGCAACGCCAAAAGGCATAATCACGCTTTTGGAGCATTACAAAATTCCTTTGGAAGGCAAACATGCCGTTGTGGTAGGCCGCAGCGCAATCCTTGGAAAACCCATGGCCGCCATGCTTTTGAACAAAAACTGCACGGTTACAATTTGCCACAGCAAAACGCAGAATTTGCCTAATATAATAGGCCAGGCAGACATAGTTGTTGGAGCGGTAGGCATTCCCGAATTTATAAAAACTCAGTGGCTGAAAAGCGGGGTAGTAGCGATTGACGCAGGTTATCACAACACTCCAAACGGTGCAGTAGGCGATATTCAAAAAGAAGGCTTGGAAACAATAAGCTCAGCTTATACGCCGGTGCCTGGCGGAGTTGGCCCCATGACAATTGCAACCTTAATTCAGCAAACAGTGGAGAGCGCAAAATGGACCTAATCCCTTTTATCAGAAATATACCGGGTTTTCCAAAGCCAGGCATAATATTCAGAGACATAACTCCAATGCTCGCAAATGCAGAAGCATTCGATTATGCCATAGACAAAATGATAGAGCCTTTTGTCCATGCTAAAATTCAAAAAGTTGTTGCGATTGAAGCGAGAGGCTTTATTCTGGGCACGGTGGCAGCAAACAAATTAAAAGCGGGTTTTGTGCCTATTCGCAAAAAAGGCAAATTGCCTTTTAAAACGGATTTGGAAAGTTGTTCTTTGGAATATGGCTCTGCCAGCATTGAAATTCACGCAGATGCTTTAAAAGAAGACGAGCGCGTTTTGCTTATAGACGATGTTTTGGCAACAGGCGGAACAATGGCAGCAGCTTGCCGCTTGGCAGAGCGCCAGAAAGCGACTATAGCAGGGATTGCATTCCTGTGCGAACTTGATTTTTTAGGCGGCAGAAAATTGCTTCAAAATACCATTCACTCCGTATTGCATTTTTAAGCGTATGGCAACGGCACTCTTTCTTTTGGCAGACGGTTTTGAAGAACTGGAATTCATAGCTCCATACGATATTT
>WQSA01000045.1 GCA_009788135.1 Candidatus Fibrimonadales bacterium | reverse complement strand
GAATATTCGGAACTTGCTCTGGAAAAAATGCCGCTGGACGAAGAGACTAATATAAATTTGAGCGATGCTTTGTGGGGGCTTGGGCAAAGAGCGGCTTCTCTGGATGTTGCGCTGGATCTCTACGAGAAGCAGCCGAGCGAGCGGCTTGGATTTTATACCGCAAGAACTCTTATGGGCTTGAACCGCTATAGCGAAGCTGTTGATTTGCTTATGGATGTGCAAAAGCAATTCGGCATGAGTTCAAAGCTCGCTGCGGTTTATACGGAAGCGCTTTTCTTTTTGAANCGCTATGAAGAAGCTCTTTCCGTTAGCGAAGAAGCTTTGGCAAAAGACAAAAAGAATGCGAGCTTGCTTTTGGCAAAAGGAAAAAGCCTGTTTTATTTGAGAAATTACAAAGGAGCGGAGCAGACTTTGAGCCAGGTTCTTGCCATAAACAGCGAAAACGAAGATGCAAAAAGCTATCTTTCTGCGTCAAAGGCATTTCTTGGCAAATCCGATTTGAAAGCGATTCAAAAGGCGATAGACCCCGCTGAGCCCAAGCCGGCAAATATCAAAAAATTGGTTTTGGATTCTTTGAGCAACGCGAAGGATTATCCTGTTGCAGCGCATTTTTTGCAGGAGACCGTGAAAATAACAGCGGGGCAGCCCTGGGTTAGCACGGAGCAAAGCTTGCTGCAGGTTTTGAATGCGGCCGGGACTCAGTTGTTCAGCGAAATCATAAAGGATTTTTTGCCAGGCGTGGACAGGGTTTATATAAATGCACTTGATGTTTACGATTCCAACTTCAAATTGAAATATTCCTGGAATCCGAAAAATGCTTACATAACTTACACAACGGCAAAAGCTCATAACAACGAAGCGCAAACCGTTCATATGCCTCTGCAACTCTCTGTTGGGGATTTTGTCTATTATATGGCGAGTCGCACAGCTATAAAGGCAGACGGCTCCATTCCTTACACTCATTACAAATTCAGCCGCGAATATCCGGTTGGGAAAAGCGTGTTCAAAGTTTACGCAGACACCACTAAAATATTGTTTGACGAATACGGAGATGTTGAGCGAGCCGGTTTTTCAAATGGGATAGCCTGGTCTTTTGACAATCCTGTTGTTGTACACAAAGAACCGTATATGCCGGCTTACAAGGATTTTGGCAGCGGCGTGGTGCTTGCGGCGAAAGTTTTTTGGAACGAAGAAGGCGAGCGTTATCACAATTTGATTAGGCATCAGTACAAAAATTCCGTTCCGGTAAGAGAGCAGGCTTTTGATGTTGCCGGCACAAAGAGAAAGCTGGATGCGATTTATGCAATTTCGGATTGGGTGCGCAAGAATATAAAATATACAGCCAGGAGTTTTGGCGGACATTCGCTTATTCCAAAACCCGCTCTTGCCACTTTGCAGGAAAAGCAGGGCGATTGCAAGGACCAGAGCTTGCTGCTTCAGGAAATGCTTGCGGCCATAGGCGTTAACAGTCACTTGGCGTTGATTCATTTGGAAGAAGCCGGCAGCGAAGCTATTTCTTCTATTCAGCAGTTCAACCATAAAATTTTGTATATCCCGGCAACAAAAGACTATCCAGAGCTTTGGTTGGATCCTACCGATAAGGTAAGTAGTCGCCGCCCTGTTCCATTGGATTTGGAGGGCAGGGTAGCGTTGGTGATAAAAGGCGATTCCAGTTATTCTACTTTAACGCCGATTTTGGAAATAAATCAGGAGCACGAGGCGTTTTTGTTTCATCGTTTGCGCATAGACGATAAGGGCATTGGCCATTTCAGGGACAGTCTTGTTTTCACGGGCAAGTTTGCGAGTGCTATAAGAAACGAGCTTTTGCAGCGCGATCAAAAAGAGCAGAGCGATTATTTTGCAAAGTGGATTTCCCAGAGTTTGGAATCTGCGCAGCTTGTTGCGTTTATGGCGCAGAACGTTGATGATTTTTCAAAGCCGTTGATGTTAACTCTTGTGTATAATTCTCCGCAGTTTAACCCATATCCATCGCTATGGGTTCGTTCTTTAATGCGTTTGCCTGCTGTAAAGGAGCGTTTCCATCCAATCCGCATTCCGCACGAAACGAAGTTTCATTATTCGCTTTCCGTAACCAACGCGAAGCTGAGCATGGACAATGAGAAGCCCAGAAATATGTTTGTAACGATGAAGATTTTGAACAAGACTGATAGAAATTTAGAATTGCAATGGCGCACAGACGCAGTTTTTGCAGATCCGAGCGAATATGATGGCATCAAGCGCGAATGGGACGCAGCGCTGAGAATGGCGACTCCGAGGGTTGTGAGGTAACTGAACATTTGAAATTTTATATATTATTGGTGGGAAGGCTTGTAGTGGGGTTCAAGGTAGGATTTGATTTTGCTTTGTTCAAATGACCGTCAAGCCTCCCCATTTCTATAAGCTCTACGCTGTAAATCCTTTTTCCTTGTTCTGTTGCCTCTTTTATTGTTATAAATGCGATATTATCTTCAAATCGTGGTTCAGAAGTTTTTCTATATTACTCTTATGTCTCTATCAGCCGACATCATTTCAAAGATAGTTCAAAGCCTTATAGGCTTGAATATCTATAAGATTATTTTGTTTGGTTCCTATGCCAAAGGCGTAGCTACCGAAGATAGCGATATAGATTTGCTTGTAATATTAGATACGGAAGAATTTGCAAAAACTTTTGATGAAAGAATTGACAGAAAGCAACCGATAAATAAATCTATTCGTGAAATTCGCAAGAAAATTGCAATGGATATTATAGTTTATTCAAAAGGAGAATTTGAGTATTTAGATAAAGAGGAAAGCGATTTTATCAAAGAAATTAAGAATACCGGCATTGAACTTTATGCAAAATGAAGAAATCAAGAAAAATCCGTGGATATTTTACGCTGATAACAGCCTTGCTTTTGCAGAAACTGCTGTTGGCAATGACCAATTTACAGGTGAAGTAGCTTTTCTTTGCCAGCAAGCGGTAGAAAAATATTTAAAAGCCGTTCTTTTTGAATTAAAGATTCCTATTCAGAAAACACATGATTTGGCTAAATTATATGATAAGATAAAAGAATTCAAAGATTTGAATTTAGACGAGGCTTTGCTAGACATTCTTTGCGATTTATACATAGAATCTCGCTATCCTACAGATATAGCTCTCTTGGATGGTAAAATATTGCCAAGCGTGGAAAACGCTAAAACTTACTTTGATTTTGCCAAAAGCGTGGAGAATATTGTTAAAACCGAAATTGAAATTTTACGTCAAGCTTCTACATTAGGAGATAGCTGAAAGCTTGAAACCCAAACTCTACCTCAAACTCAATAAACCGCATGGCTACGAATGCAGCCACTCGCCCACGCACCACCAATCCATATTCTCACTCTTTCCACCGGAATTCATAAAAAGCGGACTGCAATGCGCTGGTCGCCTGGACTACGATACAACAGGCTTGATTCTCCTCTCAAACGATGGCGAATTTATCCACAAAATAGAACATCCCAAAAAAGGCTTTGCAAAAACATATATAGCCACGCTCGCCGAACCGCTAACAGAAGAAATGCAAAAACAACTTATGGAAGGAGTTCAGCTTCGCAACGAAAAACGCCCAAGCTTAGCGCTNGAGTTAAAGCTTCANGCTGAAAATATCGCCGAAATAACGATAAAAGGCGGGGTTTACCATCAGGTNAAACGAATGTTCGCAGCGGTTGGCAATAANGTTGTCGCTTTGCATAGATGCAAGATTGGCGATTATGAACTTGGGGAATTGAAGCCTGGNGAATTTGCTATATTGCCCTCGTGATTGACAATAAAAATTTCATTTGCCTTGAAGGCATAGACGGTTGCGGAAAAAGCACGCAGATTGCAGCCTTGGAAAAGCTATTTAAAAGCAAAGGACAGGAAGTGCTCTGCATAAGAGAACCAGGGGGAACCGAGATTTCCGAGCGAGTCAGGGAAATCTTGCTTGACCCAGCGCACAAAGGCAAAATGAACGACATCGCTGAATTGCTCCTGTACAATGCAGCTCGCGCGCAACTCATCCACGAGGTTATAAAACCCGCTTTGGAAAATGGAATCGCAGTTCTGGCAGACCGCTTTGCTTATAGCACGCTTGCATACCAAGGCTATGGCAGAGGATTGAACATCGCTATGATAAAAGATTTGATCAGNATAACTTGCTCNGACTGCCTCCCCGGCAAAACCTTTATTTTAGACATNGAAGTCTCNTTGAGCAGGCAAAGACAGCAAAAAGATAAAACCAGAGACAAAGCAGACCGCATTGAACAGGAAAAAAACGACTTCTTTGAACGGGTCGCTCAAGGCTACAGAACAATAGCAAAAGAAAATGCCGAGAATTGCGTTCTAATTAACGCTGCCAGCCCGCCTGAGGATATCTTCAAGCTCCTTGTATCCCATCTTAATGGCTAAATCCAGCGGAGTTTTCCCTTTTTCGTCTTTTATGAAAACATCTGCGTGCCTGGAAACCAAAACTTTAGCGGTTTCAACAGAGCCATTTCTCACGGCAACATAAAGAGGAGTCCAGCTATCGTCATCCAAAGCGTTTATGCTTGCGCCTTTGCTTATTAAAAATTCTGCAATCTCAGCTCTGTTTTGCGCCGCTGCGCAATGTAAAACATTCCAGCCGCCCTTATTCGCAATGTCTATTTTAGCATCAAGCTCCAACAGCAATTCTACAACTTTTAAATGACCTTTCCATACAGCTATGTAAAGAGGGGTCCAATCATCGTAATCTCTTGAATTTATATCTGCGCCATTTGATTGCAAAAATTTTACCATTTCAGTGCGATTCCAAGCAGCTGCATAATGAATGGGAGTCCATCCGCCGCCATTTTTCTCCCCTATGTCCGCATTGCTGTTTTCCGAGCGATGGTCGCGAGCTTCTACGCTTGCTCCATTTGCTATCAAAATTCCCGCAATCTCAACTTGTCCGAATTGCGAAGCTAGCATAAGAGGGGTTCGTCCGAATTTATTTTTTTCATCTGAGTTGAAATCTTGCAACTGCAAAAATTCCACAACAGCAGAATTATTGCTCGCCGCTGCAGCGTGCAACATGGAATTTACGTCTGAATCAAGAAGCCTTAAAGAAGCCCCTCGCTTAAATAAGAAATTTACCATTTCAAAATTTGAATGCTCTGCAGCATAGTAAATGGCTGCTTTTCCGCTTGGAGTAACTGCATTGATATTCAGATTTCGGGAAATGCAATAATCGGCAATGCTCAGCCTGTTGTGTTTGGCTGCTATGTGCAAAACGGTTTCGCCGCTGAAATTAACCGAGTCTATTTCTGCTCCTGCTTTGCAGAGGGCAAAAAATGAATCCGTGCTTCCGTAAATAACGGTTAGAAATAATGGGGAATTCCCGTCTTTGTCTAAAATTTCCGGATCTTTTTTGTTTTTGAGCAAAAAATCCACGATTTTAACGCTGTTTTTTGCGCATGCTATATGCAGCAAAGTTCTATCTTTGCCATCTTTTGTCTCTATTGCGCCATTTTCAAGCAAAAAAGACATGCATTCTAAAGCGTTATTTTTTGCAGCGACGAGAAGAGGGCTCAAATTATCTTCGTTTACCGCATTGATGTTCGCTTTATATTCAAGCAGAATTTTTGATATTGAGTTCAAGTTTTCTTTTGCTGCGTAGTGAAGCGGCGTGTTGCCGTAGTTATCTATTGCATTTGCATCTGCGCCGCATTTTAGCAAAAAAGAGACCATTTCTTCGCAGTGATTAAGCACTGCCGTGTGCAAAGAAGTTTTCCCGCCAAAATCTGCGCTGTTTGGGTGGGCGCCATTTTTTATTAAATGGGCGGCAATTCTCAAGTTGTTGCTTTTTGCCGCTTTATGCAAAGGAGTTCTGCCCCAAGCATTGCTTTTGGCTGCGTTTGCGCCTTTTTCCAAAAGAGATTTTAAAACATTTTCAGATGAGCTGAGCGCGGCTGAGTGAAGAACCGTGTTGCCGTTGTCATCTATTGTATCCAGGTCAAAGTTTTTCGAAAGCAGAAACTCTATAATTTTAGTGCTGTTTGCCATAGCGGCTAGATGCAAAAGCGATATGCCTTTCTTTCCGCTGCAGTGCGAAGATGCTTTTTTTGAAAAAAAATGTTTAACGGCCTTTTCGCAGCCATTCATAATGGCGATGGCAAGCGGGGTGTTTCCTTCGTTATCTAAAGAATTTAGTTCGGCGCCATTCTGCAAAAGAGCATCTATAGTTCTTACATCGTCTTTTTTTGCAGCATAGTGAAGCGGTGACCATCCTGTATTTTTGGAACGGGAATTTACATGAACTCCTGCATTCAGCAACTCCTGCAAAATGTCCAGATTTCCATGTTCAGCGGCTAGCGAAAGGGGAGTTTGACCTTTGCAATCCAAGGCATCAAAAACGGTCATCTGCGATATGGCCAGCTTTGCAAATTCCAAATTTCCGATTTCTGCAGCGATATGCAGGGGAGTTTTCAATGCCGCATTTGAAGCTTGAAGGTTTGCGCCGTGCTTTAGTAAAATTTCGGCGCATTCCGGACTATTGTTTTTAACACTGCAATGCAGTGGCGTATCGCCATTGCTGTCGCAAATATTGGCAGAAATTCCGTTTGCTATTAGAAGTTCTGCAATGTTTGCAAATTTGCCTTCCACAGCTTTATGCAAAAGCGTTTTTCTCTCCCAGGAGTCTGCTAAAATAAAGATGTCTGCGCCGCCAAGCGTGAGTTCTTTTGTTTTTTCATAGTCTCCGTTTTGAACGGCTAAACGCAATTGTTCATCGGAGTTTTCCAACTCTTCTTTTGAAAAATGAAATTTTGCGCCTGCCAGCTTTTTATATTCATCCGGGATAAAACTATCGCTTTTGCCTTTTGCCAGCTTTTGCGCTGCAATTCGTATTTGCATTTCTGTTCTTGAAAGCATCTCTTTTAGCAGTTTATCGCTTACGGAAAGCGATTGCGCTACTTTTTGTATGAGTTGCAGAGTTGGTTTTCCTGCTAGCAAATGCGAAAGCAGAATGCTGTTCATTCTCTGAAAATCCGTAGCTACGGAGTTTGTTATATCGTCCAGATCTTCGCAGGAAATTCCATCGTAAGCAGCCAAGATTTGCAATGCCGCATTATCACTAGCAGAAAACTGCCCGTTTTCCGCAAAAATCTTTGCGATTTCCATTCTCAAATTTTTTATGGAAGAATCCATTATTACCCTTCTTCTCTAAATCTAAAAAATGCTATGCCCGGCGTTTTGATTTTCGTGGTTTTTAAAAATTCGGAAAGCGGTTGTTCTATGACTTTTCCCTTTAATTGCGATGCATGGCGCATCATCAATCCCTTTTTCTTCCCATTGACGACAAAACCTGTATGTGCAGCATCCAGCCCAGGCAAATCGCTCAGAATGGCGACTCCAAAAATTGTGTCTTTTGCAAACTTCACCGTGTCTGCATAAATAATTGCCTGAGCTTTTGGCAAGTATTGTATGCTTACAATGGAATTGTCAATTGTGGAATCTTTGAAAAAATTCTTTTTATCTATTTCCTTTTCAAAAGTTTCAGTTCCGCCGCCAACATTGAATTTGTTGTTTGCTGCCCAATCTGAAATTAAATAATGGTTGCGCGTATTATAATCTATAATTCCATCTTTATAGCGAATGCTTTGCAACAAGTCGAAAAAACTTTCGTAGTTTTTGGAATAGGCAAGAGCCAAAGCGTGTTCCATGTATGTCATGCAATCCATTTCGTTAAAATTTACTCTTGGTTTGAAACTCGGATGGATGGAACGTCCTTCGCCCGTTGGGCCTAGGAAGTAAGGTTTGTTTTTCAATTTGTTTGAGAAATAATTTATTCGCTCATTCGGAGTTTTTATGGCTATGGCTTCTTGCCATAATTTTCTTCCAGCTTCAAGCTGCGTTACTTCATCGTTGTGATGTTTTGCTATGCGAGTTGTCAGGGTGTCCAGAATATCTCTTGCCAGGCTTTCTCTTACTTTTTGCGCATTGTTTAAATAAACTGCAAAAGCGAGTGTATCGTTGTCTGCGGCAATGTAGCCGGCGAGCCCGTGAACGCCTTCTATAAAACCGGTTTTGAATCTTATTTTATCCCTGAATGGTGTTCCGGCCAATCGTCTGCCCGCACCGGAAACTCCTGGAATTGCAAGCGAGGAATAGTATACATCGCCTTTTCGCTGTTTTTTCATGTAGGCTAAAAGTTTGGTTAGGGCATTTGGTTTTAATGAGTTCTGCGAAGATAATCCGCTGCCATCGGCAATTTTGAAATCTTCTGCTTGAAGCTGCGAGTTTTGCAAGAAGAGCCTAGTGCTTATAATTCCGCTTTCTGCGCTTCCTTCTTTCCTTTTGTGCTGTCCTAAATTTCTGAGCAACGATTCTGAGTGCAAATTTTGGCTCCTTTGGTTTATTTCATCCAGCAAGCTTCTCAATGGAGGTCCAATTAAAATAACGCTATCAAGGGCTATGCCTCTATACACTTTGCTGTCTTCTATGTAAGTAATGCCTGAGTCTTCCAGGCTTTTCAAAAAAGCGGCTTTAAAATAAGCTGCTGGATTGCGAACTGGCAATACCATGGTGGTGAGCGGAACATTTGTGCCGATTGTTCCGCTAAAAGTGAATTCGGGGTTTACGGGATCCATGTCAAATTTGTGTTTTGCATGATGCCCGCCTGTTTTTATTTCGTTTTTAACTTTGACATATCCAACATCAGGTATAATTGTAATTTGCACAGAGTCTCCATCCTTTTCTCCAGGCCTCATCTCAAATAGCACGCAATTGTCGTTGAATGAAAGCGGGGAAATTTCTGCTCCATACCATGCATTGAAGAATCTTGCCCGCCATTCTTTCGGTTTTCTGGGACCTCTGAAAAAGGTAGTATCCAAGTCTAAAACGCCGCGTATGGTGTCTATGCCTTTGCTTTTTAGCGAATCCGTTAAAAAGCTAAGCGCAGAGAGCGCGCTGGGATAATACCTTGCCGATATATTAGGGTCTCCTCTACCTTCCAGTCTGAGCACTCCGGAAAAAGCTTTGCCCCTTCGGATCCCTTCCAAATGAACCAGAGTCTTGGGTGCCCAGTCTAGCGGAATGCTTTGCAGGGCAGTTGCCGTTGTCAGCAGCTTCATGGTGGAGGCTGGCGTGAACCATTCGTTTCCGTTGTGGTTTAAAATAAGCGAATCCGTTTTTACGGAACGAACCGAGATTCCGAGCTTTGCTGTTGGAGCGTGAGATTCTGCGTATGCTATTAGGGAATCCAGGAATGGATTAGCCGCAAAAGAAGCGCTAGCTAATAGCAATAATAAAAAACACATAATGCACTAATTTAGAAATTAAATATTTACTATATTATAAATGCGGGAGTATAATGAATATGGAATCTTTAAATTCGTCAGAAGAAAGGTTGAGTATTTGTCTGTATGCTTTTGAAAGTAAATACAGGCAGGAATACAGGAAATTGCTCGGAAATTTCAATTTGCGGGTTGTGGATATAGACCGGGAGGAGCAGTTCCGTGCTTTTTTTGAATCCGTAAGGTTTAACGGCGTTTTGATTGATATTCCCACTTATATAAAGTCGTCATCGAGAACGAAAGAATTTATATCCAGTCTTGTAGTTATATATCCATCTGCCAGAATGAGCTATAAAGAGGAAAATTCCAGCATGAGTTTAATTCTTACTGGCGAAACGGGCTTAATTTCGCTGCAGGAATTTTTGGATCGCTGCCGCTTTTTTGATGCCAGGAAAATCAGGAGGCACAAAAGGATAGCAACCAGTTTGAATTTGCGCATAACTGTTGAACATGAAGACAAACCTGATGAAATCCTTTGTACTAGCGCAAATATATCGGAAGACGGCATGTTCATTATAACCTTAACTGACAGTTTGCCCATGGGAACCAATGTCAAAATTCAAATTTTGGAACTGGACATAGACGGCTTTTTGCGCGGAACAGTTATACGTTCTCTGGAGTGGGGCGAAAAACCTTTTCATCCCCCTGGTTTTGGAATTCGCATAAGCAGTGCAGACAAGGAAATTCTTGCAGGCTACATAGCGTTAATAAACACCTACTATACCCGTGCTATATAGATACTTAGTGTATTAAAAAGAATGCGAGTAACTTAAGTTGAAAATCCTGCCGGGCGTTGGGTAGGCATCGTAAATGTTCTGGTATTCGCCGCCGCTCAAGTTTCTTGCATAAAAGAAGATTTACATTATTTTTTCCAAAATAGTGACAAAAAAATAAAAATATTTTAAAGTGGCGAAATTTGCAAAATTTGTCATATTTATGCGCTTATAATCTGCTAAGGTTACATTCCCCATTATCCAAACGAAGCTCCCTCTGATTGCTTGACCCTTTAAATCTGAGAGAAATGTCTTTCTTTGACAACTCAAATTTGCCGTCTATCAAAACATCCACGTATTTCAGGAATTCCAATTTTTCACCGCCTTCCGCTTTAATCTCTTCATAAGTATAGCCGGAAAAACACCAGATATCCCAGTTCTTTTCCCGCTTTGCCCACTCCGCAATTCTTTTGCAGGCTTCCGGCTGAAGCATAGGCTCTCCTCCGGAAAAAGTGATGCCTTTTTGCCCTTTGAGTTTTGAAAGAGCGGCAATAATGGATTCTACTTTTACAAATTCTCCGGCATCTGAACTCCAAGTGCCCGGATTATGGCAACCCTTGCAACCTTTGTCGCAACCCTGACACCAAATAACAGTGCGCAACCCTTCGCCGTCAACTATAGAATCGCTTTGAATAGATGAAGCTAATTTAAGCATTGTTTCTCCTGACTCTCCTTTAAAATATGAACGTAAAACTTCTTATGAAGCTTTACCCCCCGATAAGTTTTCCGACTTCGATGTTACCGTCACGGTAGCTAGGCTGCCTTTGATTTGCACAAAGTTACCCTAATGGGATATTATAAATATATATTATTTTTTTCAAAATAGTACAAAAAATCTTTACTTTTTTTGAAAAGTTAGAACTCACAAAATTTTCTATATATATTCTCCATAACAAGGAGTTTATATGCCAAAAAGCAGCCAATATCAATTGAGCGACTTAGTTTTTTCTACATTACCCCTATCCCATCAGGGCAACCTTGTGTAAATCAAGAGCAGTCCCGCTACCGTGACGGCAATGCCGAAGCCGGAAAACCTGCTGGGGGGTGAAGCTTCATAAGGTGCTTCGCAACACGTTCCGAGGTAGAACCATGATCCAAAGAATCTCTTTGGCTGCGTTAAGACGCTCCTTCTCGCTTCTCGCAATTTCAACAGCATTATTTGCATGCTCAAGCGGCAGCGAAACAGAAACTCCACCTTCGAGTTCCGCAGAAGAAATGTTATCTTCAAGCTCAACAAGCGAAACTCTGCCTTCAAGTTCTGGAGAAAAAGCGCTATCGTCAAGTTCAATTGATGAAATTTCTTCTTCAAGTATGGAAAGCAATTCTCTGCTTTTGAATTTCACAAGCGATTACACAACAGGTTTGCTACACTGGATGACTTTTTCTTCTGAAAGTTTTTCTTCAGATGATATTTTATTTGACCAAGATTCAAAAGTTTTTGCAAACGGCAAAGATATATTTGTTTTGGAGCGCAAAAATTGGGGTGCCACCAATATTTTATCTTGTATGCAGGCTGACAAAATCGGTGATAAAACGCTTATAAAGCAAACAAGACTGGAAGATATATCAAATCCTTACGAAGTAGCTATTGTTGAGAACAAAGGATACATCGCTCTGTATGATTTGGACTATGTGCAAATATTCAATCCTGCTACATGTGCGCTGAGCGGCAAAATAAATTTGCCAATAACAGAAGCTAACGCCGCATCCATTAAAGCTAGCGGAGATACTTTGCTTGTTGTTGCGCAAAGATTGGAAAATTTCAGAGCAACGAAACCTGGTCTTCTGATTCGCATAAATGCAAGCACAGAAACTGTTATAGACACAATTCAGTTGAAATTCTATAATCCGCAGAACAGCGCTTTGAGCAACGGAAAACTTTACATTTCTTCGCCTGATGATTGGTATAATTTATCTTTTGTCAATGCCGGTGTTGAAGTTGTGGATTTGGCAACAGGGACATCGGATGTTCTAGTTACAGGTACAGCGCTTGGTGGTGGATTTAATCATATTGCCTTAGACGAAGCAAACCAAATTCTGTATGTTAGTGTTTATGAAGACTTTGGACGGGAACCTGTTAAACCGGTGAATGTAAGCAACAAAACAGTTGGAGAAGCATTGCCGAATATAACGGATTCATTTGGCAGCCTGTTTTTTGACAATGTTGCAAAAAAACTTTTTGTTGGGGATAGAGGCTTTGGCAACGAAGGATTGAAAATCTATGACCCGGAAACCAAATCTATCATAACCATAAAAAGCAAATTACCACCCTACTCCTTAGCTGTAGCAAGGTGGTAATTGCATGCGTGTTACTTAACCGGAACACGCAAAATTTGATTGCCGGTTTTCACAAAGTATATCCCTTTTGTCTGAACAGGAATTCTCAGAATTTGAGAATTTCCAGAATTAGAGAAAGATACCTGCTTGCCTTTTAGGTCATAGACTTGCACTTTTGCGTTTGCAGGCAGGTTTTCAAGCATTATGGTTTTGTTTATTGCATAGGCGTGAATGTTGCCTGTTGCAATTTGCGACAATTTAACAGGTGTGCTTACAAAACTGCTACTGCTGGACGGCGTTTCATCTTCGCTGCTGCTTGACGGCGTTTCATCTTTGCTACTGCTGGAAGGTTCTACGCTTGAAGAAGAATTTTCTTCCCAAATTGCAATTAATGTATCGTCTCCAGTCACCAAATCAACCAAAAAATCCCATGCTTTATCTAAGAGCTCACTAAACCACTCTTTGAATGTGAAACCATCTTTTGTTGGGTCAGTTGGTCTTTCTATAAAACCGCCTTCTGATACAATCTGTTCTTCTACAGGCGCGCCGCCATCGCTGTCAAAAGCTATCGTGTAGGTTGGAGCCTTTATATAGACATAGTAAATTCTGGGCTCTTTTGTATCTTCCTGTACAACTATGCGAACTACGCCGCTTGACGGAGCCAATTCATAAGTTCTTGTTTTGCTGCGAATGTTGTTGATGAATACGGTTGCATCGCTTTCTACTTCCACATGAATTTCTTGGACATCTCCAATTGTATAAGAAAGCTCTGCAGCATCCAAATCCAATTCTACATCGTTTATTTTGATTGCGTTTGGAGCGGTTGTTACGCCAATATTTTCAGTTCCTTCTGGCGCACGGAGAATCGCTGTTATTTCAGTGGACTTTTCGCCTATAGCACCTGCGTAAATATGGCTTGCTGTAGCAACCTTGATGTAAGATATTTCATCAAGTTCTACCGATTTCCCGGTTTCTTCGTCAATTGCCCATGATATGTCGAAGCC
>WQSA01000044.1 GCA_009788135.1 Candidatus Fibrimonadales bacterium | reverse complement strand
TTTTGGAAAATTATGATTTGTTGCTGAAATACGGATTGCCTATAGTAGGCGAAATAAAATTGCAAATAAATCACTGCTTAATCGCTTTGAAAGGCGAAAAAATTGAGACTTTGACCAAGGTCATCTCTCACCCTCAAGCTCTTGAACAATGCTCGGAGTTTTTTAAAAGCAATCCGCAAATAGAGAAAAAGCCATTTTTCGATACGGCTGGCTCGGTTGAGAGAATTGCGAAAAAACAATTGAAAGGCGTTGGCGGAATAGCTTCTGCTTTTGCAGCGGAACACTACGGGCTTGAAGTTTTGAAAAATCCGCTTGCGAATTTTCCCGGAGCAAATTCAACGAGATTTTTTGTCATTCAAAAAGAGCACATTCCGGTTGACCCTGTTTTGCACACAAAAACATCAATAGCGTTTATCGCAGAAAAAAATGTACCCGGAGCGCTCCATGCCTGTCTCGGATGCTTTGCAAAACAAAGCGTGGATTTGATTCGCATAGAGAGCCGCCCAAAAAGCGGAAGCCCTTGGGAATATGTTTTTTATGCTGATTTTGCAGGGAATCCATTGCAGAAAACCGTGGAATGGGCTTTGCAGGAATTGAGAACAATAGCGGAAGTTATTTTGCTTGGAAGTTATGCGATGGGCGAGAACAAAGGAGTTGAATTTTGAAAAACATTTCAAAGGCGTTGTCTGAATTTAAAAAGGGCAAAATTCTGATAATTGCCGATAACGAAAATAGAGAAAGCGAAGGAGATTTGGTTTGCGCCGCCTCGCTTTGCACTGAAGAGCACATAAACTTTATGATTACGCATGGCAGAGGCTTGGTGTGCGCACCGCTTTGCGAAGAGCGCGTTGAGCAATTGAGCTTGCCCATGCAGACCATGCGCAACACGAGCCGCTTTGAAACCGCTTTCACCGTTTCCGTGGAAGCTCGCGAAGGCACCACAACTGGTATTTCTGCCGCCGAGCGTGCCACTACCTGTCGCACTCTTGCGAATTTCTCAAAAAAAGCAAACGACTTTGTTTCTCCGGGTCATATATTTCCGCTGAAAGCGAGAAAAGGCGGAGTTATAGAACGAGAAGGGCACACTGAGGCCGTGGTTGATTTATGCCGCTTGGCAAAATTGCCCCAAGCCGGCGTTTTGTGCGAAATCTTGAATCCAGATGGCACAATGGCAAGGATGCCTCAATTGAAAAAAATTGCAAAAAAACATAAATTGATGCTGATTACGGTTCAGGAAATAATAGACTGGCGTTTTGCAAACGAAAAACTGGTGGAGCGCATGGCAGAGCCTATAGTTCCAACGAAATACGGCAAATTCAAAGCGATTGCATACAGAAATAAAATCAACGGCGAAGAATACGTTGCTTTTGTAAATAATGGAAAAAATGTGCGCATTCACAGCGAATGTCTTACGGGCGACGTGTTTCATTCCTTGAAATGCGATTGCGGCGAGCAATTGGATTTTTCCATGAAATACATAGCAGAGAACGGCGGAGTTTTGATTTACATGCTTGGGCACGAAGGCAGGGGAATTGGCCTTTCAAACAAATTGAAAGCTTATGAATTGCAGGAACAAGGGCTAGACACCGTGGATTCAAACTTGAGGCTCGGCTTTGCCGCTGACCATAGAAACTATGCATTNGCNGCGCAAATTCTGAAAGACCTTGATATAAAATCCGTNAATNTGCTCACGAACAATCCGAAAAAAATAGACGATCTTCAGTATTACGGAATAGAGGTTTCAAAAAGAATTCCTGTTGAAATAGCGCCAAATCCTTTCAACATAAAATATTTGAAGGCAAAAAAGGAAAAAATGGGGCATATTTTTTCTAAATTCAAATAATGGCAGAAGCTGATTTCTACGAACTTGAGCTGAGCGACGCATATACGGGGCCTCTGGACCTTCTTTATCTCCTTATGAAGAAGGAAGAAATTGATTTTAACAAAATTTCCATCGCAAAAATAACAGACCAGTATTTGGAATACATAAAAGACTTGGAAAATGTGGATTTGTCTTATGCTGGGGATTTTTTGGCTCTGGCAAGCCGCTTGATAGCGCTGAAAGCCAAGGAACTTTTGCCCAAAAATGAACAAAGCGAAGAAGATTTGCTCGATTTTGAAATAGACCGCGAAGTTTTAATCAGGCAGATGGAAGAATACCAGAAATTCAAACGGGTAGCGCAGGGTTTGCAGGAATTGGAAGGGAAAAACTTTGGCTCATTCGGGCGTGGGCGCATGGAAAAAATAGGCAAGGATGGGCAGCTTGCAGATGCAAATATATGGCAGTTGTTCAAAGCGTTTCACAAAACATTGCAGGTTCACTCATATAACAGCGTTCATACAATAGAAGTGGACAATGTAACAATCGAGGATAGGGAACAACACATAAACGCTCACTTATCCCATCGGGGCAGAGCGATGTTCCAGGAATTGCTCGGCAAAGAAATTTCTCCCATAATGACCGTTGTAACCTTTATCGCACTCCTGGAACTGACCAAAATCGAAGCCATAGTCTTTAGGCAAAGCGAATCAAATGGCCCCCTGTGGCTTTACCGCAAAAAGCAAAACGATGAATACAAAACCGAGCTTGCACAGGAAAAAATCTACTACACCCCAGATCCAGCAGTTTCTGGCGGGCTCGCAGATTATTTGCGCGATCGTTCCATAGCCCAGGAAATAGAGGAAAAAAGTTCCTTGGATTCCATATTGAAAAACACGATGCAATTGGTTGAATGCGGAATTGAGGTAAGAGAAACCGATGTACAAAGTATGTTGGATGGTACGCATGCTAGCCCATGAATATTTTCACGAACTGGTCCATGTAGAGAAAAATCACGAATTTAAACGAATTCTATTGTTTATAGTTTTAACATTGATATCAGCCTTAATTTACCGTTTTTTCTGCCATCTCCAAGAATACGAAGCGGACCGCCTTGCGGCTCAAAAATGCGGAAAAAAAGCGGCGATTGAATGTTTGAATCTGTTGAAAATGCGGGAAAATAAACATTTTTTTTCCCTTCATCCCAAGACTGAAAGGAGGATTTCCAAGCTATGCTGAGGACTTTCAAATTTTATTTCGCTATTGCAATTACGATAGCGGCTTGTTTTAATCCGGTTGTCGTTTCTGAGCCTATTCCAGAGCCGGTAGTTAAGCCAAAGAACATATTTCTTTTTATAGGCGATGGCATGGGTTTTGCGCATATCGCTGTTGCCGAGGCGTTTACAAGCCTGTCTTTTACGCAATTTCCTGTTATGGGCATGGCAACAACCCGCTCGGCAGACTCTTATGTAACATGTTCAGCGGCAGCAGCCACGGCGCTCGCTACCGGTTCCAAGACAAACAATGGCATGATAGCGCTTGACGCATCTGGCAAGCCGCTGAGGAGCATGGCTTTTGATTTTAGGGATGCGGGGTATAAAGTCGGCATTGCTACAACCGTTTCTATTGATCACGCTACGCCGGCAGCGTTTTACGCAAACGATGTCAGCCGCAATAACTACTATTCCATAGCATCTCAGCTTGCGCCATCTGGCTTTGACTTTTTTGCAGGCGAAGCTTTTTTGGACCCAAGAGAAGTTTATGAGCAAATATCCCAGGCAGGCTATTCCGTTGTTTACTCAAAGGAAGAATTTGAGCAAGTTCAGCTTTCGCAGAAACTATTGATGTCGCAGAATAGCGAAATTTGGACTCTTGCAGATTTTGTTAGCATTGGAATTGAGAGGCTTGATAACTCGCAGGGTTTCTTTTTTATGGCAGAAGGAGGCAAAATAGACTGGCGTGCGCATGATAACAATGGGGAAGGCGTGGTTAAAGAGATGGCTGGTTTTTCCGATGCCATAGCGGTTGCGTTTGAGTTTTACAAAAAACACCCAAACGAAACGCTAATAGTGGTGACAGCCGATCACGGAACCGGAGGCATTTCTTTAGTCAATAACAGGGAAATTGCCTGGACAACGACTGGGCACACAGGAGAAGCGGTACCTGTATTCGCCATAGGAGCAGGCAGCGAAGCGTTTGCCGGAAAAATGGACAACACAGACATCCCCAAGCGAATTCTACACCTTCGCTAAATCCTCATATTGTTTCCACCTTGCATCCACAAATTTCTGCAAACTATCTGCGAGCTGCTCTGCGGCCTTAGGATTGGAAGCGGTTAGCATTTTGTAGCGATTTTCGGTGTAAATGTAGTCTTTCACGGGTAGCGTGGGCGCTTTGCTGTCCAAAACGAAGGGGTTTTTGCCTTCGTCTATGTTTTCCGGAATGTAGCGAAGCAATGGCCAGTAGCCGCTGTCAACTGCCATTTTTTGCTGGCCAAGCATATAGCGCATGTCTTTTATGCCGTGCGAAATGCAAGGAGCATAGGCCAGGATTAAAGAAGGGCCGTTGTGAGCTTCCGCTTCGCGGAAAACTTTGATTGCGTGCATATCGTTTGAACCTACGGCCACTTTGCCAACATATACATTCTTGTAGCTCATGGCGATTAAAGCCAAGTCCTTTTTGGGAGCCCGCTTGCCGCTTGCTGCAAACTGCGCTACCGCCGCCAAATTGGTGCTCTTGCTAGCCTGACCGCCAGTGTTGGAATATAACTCGGTGTCCAAAACCAGAATATTCACATTTTCGCCGCTCGCCAAAACATGGTCCAAACCGCCGTAGCCAATATCATATGCCCAGCCATCGCCGCCCATTATCCACACGCTCTTATGAACAAGATAGTCTGCCATGGAAAGCAATTTTACGGCAGCAGGGGAGCCGGCGCTTTTCAAAAGCTCTTTCAATTTCTCCACATTCTTTCTCTGAGCGATAATGCTGGCTTCATCAGCTTGGCTTTGCTCTTTGATGGCTTTTGTCAATTCTGCTGGGACTTCGCAGGCCTGCTCCAAGAGGTCTTCAGCCTGTTTTGCATGATGTGTTATGGCCAGGCGAATGCCCAAACCGAATTCTGCATTGTCTTCGAAAAGAGAATTGCACCAAGCCGGGCCTTTGCCTTCTTTGTTCTTTGTCCAAGGCGTGGTTGGCAAATTTCCACCATAAATTGAGGAGCAACCAGTTGCGTTCGCCACTATCATTCTGTCGCCAAATAGCTGAGATGCCAAGCGAACATAAGGAGTTTCGCCGCAGCCAGTGCATGCGCCGCTGAACTCAAACAGAGGTTCCAGCAACATAGCGTCTTTAACACGCTTTAAGTCGATTTTTGTGCGATCAATTTCTGGAATGCCAACAAAGAATTCCCAAGCTTTGCTCTCTTGCTCTGCAATTCCGGTTTGAGGAACCAAGCTGATGCATTTTTTGCTGCAAGCTTCTACGCAAACTCCGCAACCTGTGCAGTCGTAAGGGCTAACTTGAACGGTATATTTGATATTGCCTTCCAATTGTTTAAAGTCTTTGCTTGCATCAATGCTCTTAAAGCCTTCCGGAGCGCCGGTCAGGGCAGAGGCATCAAACGCTTTGGTGCGAATTGCGGCATGAGGGCAAACTATAGCGCATTTTCCGCATTTAATGCAATCCATGCTCCAAACAGGAATTTCCAAAGCCAGGTCTCGCTTTTCGTATTTTGAGGTAGCGGTTGGGAAAGTGCCGTCCACAGGCATTGCGGATACGGGCAGTTGGTCGCCGTAACCCTCTATAATCTTTGCAGTTACGGAAGTCAAGAACTTATCGTTTGTGCCTATCAAAGCGGGTCGGAAAGTCTTGGTTGCGCTAACGGAGCCAGGAACTGAGACCTCGTGCAGGTTGTCAAGAGTTTTATCCACAGCTTCCCAATTCTTTTTAACAACTTCTTCGCCTTTTTTCAAATAAGTTTTTTTAATGGAATCTTTAATGTGACTGATAGCTTCGTCTTTTGGCAGAATGCCGGAAATTGCAAAGAAGCAGGTTTGCATTATGGTATTGATGCGCCGGCCCATTCCCGTATCGTGTGCTACTTTGTAGCCATCTATCACATAAACTTTCAGCTTTTTATCTATAATAGCGGTTTGAACCTCTTTTGGGAAGGTATTCCAAGCCTCGTTTGCATCAGCCTGCGTATTCAACAGGAACACAGCGCCTGGCTTTGCAAAGCGAAGCATGTTTATCTGGTCAAGGTGCGGAGTGTGGTGGCAAGCCACGAAATCGGCCTGGTTCAGCTCGATAAGGTATGGAGCGTGAATCGGTTCGTTTCCAAAGCGCAAATGCGAAGTGGTGCCGCTGCCGCTCTTTTTTGAATCATAAACAAAGTAGCCTTGAGTGTAATTGTCCGTATATTCGCCGATTATTTTGATGGTATTCTTGTTTGCGCCAACCGTGCCGTCTGCGCCCAGACCGTAGAACATAGCCTGGAAGAGCTTTTTTTCCAAGCGGAAAGACTCGTCAATCTTCAAGCTGGTATTGCTTACATCATCGTTTATGCCGACTGTGAAATGATTTTTCTGATTTACGCTTGCGGCATTGTCCAGAATGGCTTTTACGCAAGCTGGAGTAAATTCTTTTGAAGCGAGCCCATAGCGGCCTGCCAGAACTTTTAGCTTAAAGTCCGATTCGCTTATCGCAGCCAAAACATCCAGATACAGAGGTTCGCCGGCAGAGCCCGGCTCTTTGCAGCGATCCATAACTACTATATTTTTAACGGACTTAGGAATAGCTACCAAGAATTCTTTTACTGGGAACGGACGATAGAGATGTACGTTCAGCATGCCGACTTTTTGCCCTTTGCTAGCCAACATTTCGATAGTTTCCTTGACTGTAAGCGCACCGGAGCCCATAACTACTATAACTATTTCTGCATCGGCAGCGCCAGTGTATTCAACCAGGCTGTATTTGCGGCCTGTGAGTTTGGCTAGCCTATCCATGTATTCTTGGACTATGCCTGGGGTGGCGGTGTAAAAGTTGTTTACCGTTTCGCGGCCTTGGAAATATAC
The DNA here is from genome assembly GCA_009788135.1 of Candidatus Fibrimonadales bacterium. Classification (GTDB taxonomy): domain Bacteria; phylum Fibrobacterota; class Fibrobacteria; order Fibrobacterales; family Fibrobacteraceae; genus Fibrimonas. Next base: position 6,475 of record WQSA01000044.1, on the reverse strand, counting down.
ATCGGGATTTTGCGCCGTGCCCCTAACAACCGGAGCATCGGGGGTCAAAGCTCTTGCGCGGTGCGCATCTATAAATTCTTCGTCTATGAGCGATTTGATAGTTTCAAGCGGCAATTCTTCTATTTTGATAACCTCGTGGGAGGTGCGGAATCCATCAAAAAAGTGCATAAATGGTATGCGAGATTTAAGCGTTGCGGCGTGAGCTACGAGTGCAAGGTCGTGGGCTTCTTGAACGCTGCTGGAGGCGAGCATGGCAAACCCTGTTTGCCTGCAAGACATCACGTCTGAGTGGTCGCCAAAAATAGAGAGACCTTGCATGGCAAGGGCGCGAGCGCTTATATGGAACACGGCAGGGGTTAGCTCGCCGGCAATTTTATACATATTGGGAATCATCAAAAGCAAGCCTTGAGAGGCTGTGAAGGTGGTGGTAAGGGCTCCAGCTTGAAGCGAGCCATGAACAGCGCCGGCGGCGCCTCCTTCCGATTGCAATTCTATAACTCTGGGAACTTGTCCCCATATATTCTTTTGACCCTGAGCGCTCCAGGTATCGCAAAGTTCGGCCATTGGCGTGGAGGGGGTTATGGGGTAGATAGCTACAACTTCGCTAACTTTGTGGGCAACCCTTGCGGTTGCTTCGTTGCCATCAACAGCAATCATATTTTTTGACATATGTTCTCCGAAAAAGAATTGTGAAGTTAATTTAGAAAAACTTCTATCCCCCGTGGCACAGCTTATACTTCTTTCCGCTTCCGCATGGGCAAGGGTCGTTTCGACCAACCTTTGGCATTTGATTTACCACTTGAGCTGGCTTTGCTTGTTGGCGCTGCTGCTGTTGTGGCTGCCGTGTGCCAGCAGGAGGAACAGTTTCGCCAGCGGCGTTGCGATTTTCAAAAGTCATAGTTGGCTTTTTAGGAATTGGAGCCGCCGCCAATGGGATTGACTGGCCGTTTACCTCAACGCGAACATTCAGAATGCCCATAATCGTGTTGGTAGCTATGGTCTCCAAACACTCCTGGAACATCTTGAAACCTTCGCCCTTATACACAATAAGCGGATCTCTCTGAGCATAGCCGTGGAAACGTGTTGCATCGCGCAAACTGTCCATGCCGTAAAGATGCTCTTTCCATTGAGAGTCTATGGAATGCAAAAGAACATGCCGCTCAAAACGAGCAAAATCCTCAGGCGGAACCATTGTTCCCAATTTTTCATAACGTGCCTTATACAACTTGATAATCTCATCCAAAATCTGATCGGCAGTCATGCCGGCCAACTTCTCCTGCTCAGGGTTATATTCTAAACCAACGCTGCGCAGCAAATCCGTTTTAAGCCCTTCCATATCCCAGGTTTCAGGATAAGAATCAGGCGTAACATATTTGCTCACTTTAATATCAGCGGAATCTTCCAAGCGGTTTGCAATCTCGGATTTGATGTCTTCGCCCATCAAAATGCGGCGGCGCAAAGAATAAATCACCTTTCTCTGCTCGTTCATAACATTATCGTAGTCCAGCAAATGCTTGCGAGCGTCAAAATTCTGCCCCTCAATTCTGCGCTGGGCATTGCGAACGCTCTTTGTAACCCAAGGATGCTCAATTACATCGTCTTCCTTGAACCCGAATCTGTCCATTATCTTCTTAACATTGTCGCCGCCAAAGATTCTCATCAAATCATCGTCCAGCGATAAATAGTATTGCGAGGAACCCGGATCTCCCTGCCTGCCCGAACGACCTCTCAGCTGATTGTCTATACGGCGGCTTTCGTGCCTTTCCGTGCCCAGAACGTGCAAGCCTCCAAGCTCCACAACCCCGGGGCCCAGAGCTATATCCGTTCCGCGGCCAGCCATGTTTGTGGCAACGGTAACTTTTCCCTTATGCCCTGCAAACTGGATTATTTCAGCTTCTCTTCCGTGGTTTTTAGCATTCAAAACATCGTGGGGAATGCCCTCGATTCGCAGCAATTTAGATAGTTTTTCAGATTTTTCAACCGATATTGTTCCAACCAGAAGCGGTTGCCCCTTTTCGTGCCTGTCTTTTATGTCTGCTACAATAGCTCTCCATTTTGCATCGGAAGTTTTATAAATCTGGTCTTGCATATCGTCTCGAACGCAGGGTTTGTGCGTGGGTATAACCCAGGTTGGCATATTGTATATTTTCAAAAATTCCGTGGCTTCGGTCTCTGCCGTGCCGGTCATGCCAGAGAGTTTTTTGTACATGCGGAACAGGTTTTGGAATGTGATGGTAGCAAGGGTTTGGTTTTCCCTGCGAATTTGCACATTTTCCTTGGCTTCAATTGACTGGTGAATGCCCTCCGAATAGCGGCGACCTTCCATTAAACGGCCCGTATTTTCGTCAACAATCACAATTTCGCCGTCTCTGACTATGTAATCCACGTCTTTTACAAAGACATTGTGGGCTTTTAGCGCTTGCAAAATATAATGCACCCAGTCTGCCTGTTCTCCGTAAAGCCCTTTAAAGCCCATTATGGACTCAATTTTGTTTACGCCTTTCTCGGTTATTTGCACATTCTTGTTCTTTTCGTCCACGGTATAGTCTTCGTCTTTTTTAAGGCGTTTTACCAAATCGTTTACTTTGCGGTATTTATCGGTTGCGTCTTCTGCCGCTCCGGAAATGATCAGTGGAGTGCGAGCCTCGTCTATTAGAATTGAATCCACTTCGTCAACTATGCAATAATTGAGGACTCTTTGCACAAGGTCTTCTTTTTGAATAGCCATATTGTCGCGCAGGTAGTCAAAGCCGAATTCGTTGTTTGTGCCATAGACAACATCGGAATTATAGCTTGTTCTGCGCTGTTCGTTGTTCAGCCCGTGAATTATAAGCCCCACCTGCAATCCCAGGAATTTATAGACCCTGCCCATATATTTTGCATCACGCCCGGCAAGGTAATCGTTGACTGTTACAACGTGGACTCCGTCTCCGGAAAGAGCATTTAAGTACACTGGGCAAGCTGCGGCAAGGGTTTTTCCTTCTCCGGTGGCCATTTCTGCGATTGCGCCCTCGTGCAGGATTAATCCGCCTATTATTTGCACAGGAAAGGGCATCATTCTGAATGGTTTTACGGATTCCGGGTAAAGGTTGCGAATTTCTGCGTAGAATTCCGCTGAAAGATGAACCTCCCACTCAAAGGTTCCGTTTGAGAGGAGTTCCTTTGCGGACTCCGCTTCTCTTTGCCGTGGCTCGGAGAGTTTTGAAAAATCGAATTCGTATTGCGGGTCAAAAACATTGAAAATGCCGAGTCGTCTATCGCAGGCTTCCTGGCTAACGGCAAACGCATCTACCATTATGTCTTCCAGGGTTTGCCCATTTTTTAGAAGTTCCCTGAATTCAGAGGTTTTTGCGGCAAGCTCGGAATCGGTTAATTTCTGAAAATCTGCAAGTTTTGCGCAAATAGATTCAAGAGTTGGCTGCAAGCGTTTAACTTTTCGCGCATGCGGCGTGCCAAACATTTTATAAAGCAATTTGTCGAACATTCCCATAGGGGTAGTAATATAGAAAACTCACTTCCACTTATACCACCCCAACATCCCAAGCGGCACGGCAGCGGTGAAAAGCGGAATTTGAATCAACTCAACCAAAGGCAAGCACCACAAAAGTTTTACGGATTTCAAGCGAGCCGCTCCTCTGTATAGCAGCAAAAAATCTGCGAGAAACTTTATTGCGAAAAAGAATAAGAAAAGCTGCCAGCAAATCCAGGGCAAAATAAATAGACTTGCAAAAAAAGCATAAATGCAAAACAGAAAAGCGCTGTACGCCTTGCTCTCATAGTTTGCTCCATTGCTTCCCCAGCGCGCCCTCTGCTGTAACAGTGCTTTCCAGGAGTCCACCGGAGCGGTTGGCATAATTGAGCTTGGGTCCCAATTATAGGCAAACTTCGTTCCTTCTATCTTAGCCATTCTATGAATTAGCATATCGTCATCGCCGGAAGTCAAATCGTAAAGACCTTCAAAGCCGCCGCACTTGAAAAATAACTCTTTGCTGTAGCCAATGGACGCAGAGCTTGCCAAAATCGGTTTATTGCGATTGAATCCAGCCGCTTCTATAAGCGTAAAGCCAAGAGTTTCCAGCTTTTGATAGGAGTGCAAAAAACGATTGCTGCCGTTGTTCGCCTTTGAACCCTGTACCACCGAAGCTCCGCTTGCATAGCAAGCTGCCATTGAAGCAAGCCAATTGGGTGGCGGAACGCAGTCTGCATCTGCTATCAGCAAGAATTCGCCTTTTGCGGCCAAGAAGCCGGCATTCATAGCTCTTTTTTTTGGAGAAGCTATCTGCGGAGAGTCTTGCGGAATGTCTATAACCGAAAAATTTGGGTTGTTTTCGCAGAATTTACGCGCAATATCCGGGCTTTTGTCCGTAGAACGGTCATTTACAACGATTGCTTCCCATTTCCCGGCATATTTTTGTTCTTTCAAAGCGTTCAAAGTAACTTCAATAAAAGCCTCCTCATTCCGCATGGGAATAATTACTGAAACATCTGGCAAATCCTTAAATTCTGTAAATCTGGGTTCAGACAATAATCCACGCCAAAGGTAAATCATCAACCCGGAATATGCCAAAGCTAGCAAAAAAACGAAAAAAGTTAACATAAAAGGAAAAAAATAGATTTTTTTTTAATTTGCCCTTGACAAAATTCAAAAAAATTTCTATATATGGACTGGGTACGCAGTGGTAAATCCTCAAGACACTCTATCGCTCCCCTCCTGATAAGTTCGGGGTGCCTGCGTATCCTTCAATGATTTTAGCACGTAGCGATAAATCCTAAGTGGTTTTGTCTATAATCTCCCCTTTAGGCGAGAACTGGGTGGCTGCGTGCATTTTTTTCTAAATTCAAAGTATGCGCCTGTTGATATTTTTAATATTTCTCGGTTTTTCAGCCGTTTTTGCCCAGAATGCCGGTGTTCAGGAAGCTGACACTTCTTCTGCCAATCAGGCGGTATTGGCAGATGTTACCATTTTTTCGCAAATGCCTATAGGCGCTATATATATATTGTGGTCCAATTACAATGAGATATCAGATGTGGTGAAAAAGCAAATTATGAGTCGCAGTTTTGTTCTGGAGCCTTATTTTATGCAAAATATAGACCGAGAGCAATTTGAGCAAAACCAGGTATTGCACTTGTTCAGCGAGCAAAGAAAAGCATTCTTCAAGCTATTCCCGGATGAGGAAGAAGACTAAATACCGTACATTTCACGTGTATTCTCCCTGCAAGCCTTGAAAATCTCGTCAATTGAGACTTCTTTTACTTTTGCCAGGACTTGCGCTATTTGAGGAATCATGGCCGGTGTGCATGTTTTGCCTCTGAAAGGCACGGGAGCAAGATAGGGAGCATCGGTTTCCAGCAGAATTTTGTTCAATGGTATGGAGGCTGCGGCTTCTCTAATTGTTGCGGTTTTGTCAAAGGTCACTGCGCCTGTAAAGCCGAAAAAATAGTTTCCTTTCAAGGATAAAACCTTCTGAGCGAATTCTGGCGTGCCCGTGTAGCAGTGAATATGGGCTTTTATATCTTCGCTGTCTATTTGCCGCAGAATCTCAAAAGCATCGTTTTCAGCCTCTCGCAGATGAAAAACAAAGGGCAAACCGGCTTTCAATCCTATTTCCAATTGTTTTAGAAAGACTTTTTTCTGCAAATCGGCGCTGTATCCTTTGTAATGGTAATCAAGCCCTATTTCGCCCAGAGCAAGCGCTTTGGGTATTTCAATGTCTTCGCTGAAATTTTCCGCTACCAGAGGGTGAACTCCAAAAACTCCGTAAAGTTTAATCCCATTTATCTCTTTTTTTGCCAGAAATTCTTTGCCCCAATTAAAATCTTCCGGATCGCAAGCTACATGGATAATAGCTTCGGGTGCAGGCTCCATTTGTTCCAGTGAGAAATCTTTATTCCATTCCAGAATTGTGTCTATATGACAGTGAGTATCTATAAAAAAAGGCATTTAACCATTAATACAAGCGTTTTTTATGCTGCTCTGCGAGTTCTTTTTGCAGTTTGCGGCGTGCGGATGTGTGAATGCGTTTCTTTTTCTCAGACGGTTTTTCAAAGCGTTGACGTTGTTTTACGTCGGAAATAATACCGTTTTTTTCGCAAGATTTTGTGAATCTCTTTAAAGCCTTTTCAAAAGACTCATTTGGCTTTACTAATACTCCTAGCACAGGCGTCCTCTGGTTAAAAATTCAGGTAGAAATATAGAAAATTTTAGAAATTTTGTCAAGGAAATAACACTTAATTGCAGATCAGATCTGGAAAAAAGCGCAAAAAGCGTAAACAGTTGTTAACATTTTAGCTTTTTTGTCGTTTTTTTCCGGAAAAATCTTTTAAAAAGCGTCTAATAGGTAACTAAAAAGGGAGGACCATGCTATGGCCGAAGAAAACGAGGAATGCTTTGCCGATTTGACGGTGGACATGCCGTTCAAAAAAACATTCGCAAACGAGCAGGAGAAAGAACCGCTCATAACGATGCTAAACGTG
>WQSA01000043.1 GCA_009788135.1 Candidatus Fibrimonadales bacterium | reverse complement strand
CAGGCATGGCGCGAATTGCCCATAAACGATCGCATATCCCATGCGCTGATAAAAGGCATTGACACCTTTATAGAAGCGGATGCCGAAGAAGCTCGCATCGCTTTTGGCAGCCCAATGAAGGTCATAGAAGAATCCTTGATGAACGGCATGAACAAGGTTGGCGAGCTTTTCAGCGAAGGGAAGATGTTTTTGCCGCAAGTGGTGAAAAGCGCAAGGGTTATGAAAAAGGCCGTTGCCGTTTTGCAACCCTATATTGAAGCAGAGCGCAAGAGCCTGGGGGCAAAGGCCGGCAAAGTCTTGCTCGCAACGGTAAAAGGCGATGTACACGATATTGGAAAGAACATAGTCTCTGTAGTACTGGCTTGCAACAACTACGAAATAATAGACCTTGGCGTAATGTGTCCGGCAGAAAAAATTCTGGAAGCGGTCAAGGAACACGCTCCAAACTTAGTCGGGCTTTCGGGGCTTATAACTCCAAGCCTTGCAGAAATGAGCTTTGTTGTGGAAACGCTCTCAAAAGAAAACCTCGATATCCCCGTTATGATAGGCGGAGCGACAACCTCTGCCCTACACACCGCCGCAAAAATAGCACCATCCGGCAAGCAGCCTATAGTCTATGTTTCGGATGCCGGCAGAGCGGTATTTGTAGCGGAATCAATCCTGAACAAATCAAAGCAAACCGCATTTTTGCAGGAAAACTTTGAAAAACAGCAAAAACTCCGAGATACCCTGAGCAAAAAAGAGGAAAAAACCTTGACTCCAATAGAAGAAGCAAGGAAAAAAGGGCCAAACCTGTTCTGACTATTTCTTCTTCCTGCTGGAACTCTGCGCCTCTGCGCCGTCTATCATCCACATTTTTATGGTGTTAGCCGTAGGCTCCGGGTTGGCTATAACCCAAGCGCTTATCTTCTCTATAAGCTCGTTCTGCTTGCGAACAGGCTCAGGAACTTCTTCCGTTTCTGCCTCAATGGAAATTTCTCTGTGGCGAGGTACCGGCGGATTCATGGCTCTTATCAAGCTGAGAGCAACCATTCTCAGGAACACAAAGGCCAGAATAACAATCAAAACTATCGTTATTCTCAAAGCCCATTTTTCCCACTCTTCCTTGCTGCCCATTTGAGCCATGGCAGCCTGCTCCTCTTCCCAGTAGCTACGGTCAAATTGCATAGATGCAACATAAACGCTGTCATTTCTCTCTTGCGTATAGCCAACTGCATTCTTTACAACTCCGGTAAGTATGGCAATGTCGTCTTCGCTACGAGGGCGGTAAATCCTGCGACCGGAAGCGGAATCGCGATCGTAAATGCCATCCACCAAAGCTGAGACCGTAATCCTTTTTGTTGTGCCCGGGCTGCTTATTATTTGCGCAACCGTCCTGTTCACTTCGTAATTGGTAATTGAAGCGTCCTTTGTTTCGCTGCCAGCTTCGGGAGGAACGTTTGAACGGCTACCCTCGTCTCGCTGCTCGGAGCGCACTGCCCTCTTTGTTGGATCATAGCTTTCCACAGTTCTGCTTATCCGGTCAAAATCCAAATCTGCGGAAACGGTGACCGTAGCTTTGTTGGGCCCCAAAACCCCATCCAGAATTGAAAGAACTTGCCTTTTAAGGTAATTTTCCGCAGAGCGGCGAAGCTCCATATTGTGATCTGTCATTTCGGCAACCGCATTGTCTGCGTAGCCTTTTGTAAGCATATTGCCTTCTGCGTCTAAAACCGTCACCTGCCTGGCCTTCAAACCCTCTATCGAACTTGCCACCAAATGCTGAATGCCCCTAACCTGCCTCTCCTGCAAATCTCCGCCCGGGCGCAGCTTAAGCACAACGCTTGCAGAAGGCTCTTCCTTTTTCTCCATAAAAAGAGTCTGCTTTGGAATGCTAACGTGAATCCTTGCCCGTTCTACCTCGTTGAAAGTTTCAATGGAACGGGATAGTTCCGTTTCCACAGCACGGCGATAATTCAAATTCTGCGCAAAATCCGTCATGCCAAGCTGGTTTTTGTCAAAAAGCTCATAACCCTTGCCCTGATCTCTGGGCAACCCGCTCCTGGCCAAAGACATGCGAACTTCGTAGAGAATATCTTTTGGAACCAAAATAGTGCGGCCATCGTTATCTAATTTATATTCATATTTGTTTTCCTGCAAAAAAGCTGTGACATCCGCAGCGGAAGCTACCTCCATGTTCGCATAAAGAGTTGCCATGCGGGAATCCGTAGAGCTCACTGCCTGCAACGACAGCACCACCACAATGCCGGCAAGCATCAAAATCATTGCAGAAGCCAAAATTGCCTTCTGCGCAGGGTTAAATCTCTGCCATATATCCCTAAATTGGGTCAATAATTGCCGGAAAAACTCAGACATAGGGGGGAATATACAAAAAAAATAAAAAAAAATAAAAAAATATGCATTTTTTTCCGGAAAAAGGAAATAAAAAGCGTCTAAGTAATAGACAAGAAATAGGAGGTCTATTATGAAAACTATAAGTCTAAAGGCTTTTGGCCTGATTTTGGTTTTAGGCGTGCAAGTTTTTGCACAGAGATTCACAACCACTACGCCGGATTCTTTTGAAACCGGCAGAGTGGAACTAAATATGGCGCAACAGGGGTACATATCCCATAATCTGCAAGCGGCAGTGCTGGGAGAAAAAAAATCTTCCTTCGCTAATTTAATGCTCATTGGAGATTTGGATGACGCTTACCATGTTGTAAACAGCCATGGGAATGTTTGGGGAACAGTATTTCCCATAGCTTCCGGAAGTTGCATTGGGGCTGTAGTTGTTTTGGATTCGCTTAGCGACAGCAAAAAAACAGCTACGGTGCTGTTTGCAAGCTATAATAAGCTAACCGTAATGCAGATAAACATAACAGAAGCAAATGCAGTATCTTACAGCGTTTTACGAAGCATGGACATGCCGGAGTTTATGGCTGAACCTGCAAGAAACCACTATTACGGAGTGTACAGGCGCTTGACTTTGATGGGTATAAACATAAGCGGAACGGAAAAAATCTACCATATTGCGATAAGCAATTCGAATAGCAAAAACGAAAGCGGCAGAGTTGATTTTTTCTCTCTAAATGAAAATTCCTGGACTTTTTCTCAGTCAAACGGCGCTGGTTTGGCTTCTGGCATAAACGGGTTATTTTTCGAGAGTTATTCCCGTTTTGGAAAAGACTTGGTTTCCATAAGCGATTTAGATAAAAACGGTTACAACGAGCTAGCCGTTCTTTTGTCTGAGTCGCCGCAATATCCATACAGTGCAATTTACATATTTTTCATGGACAACGAATACACCCCAAGCTCAAAACCGCCTGTGATAATAACCGGAAGCTCAGCTCCCTGGCTGGACAATCCCGAACAGGTTCTGGACTGCGCAGGTTTGAGCAAAGCGGATTGGGGAAGCGAAGATGTGCGCCTGCTGATGTCCTGCAATACAAAGTCAAATTCAGACCCTTTAATAAGAGGTATTATTATAAAGGAGCTGGTTTTAAATTCAAGCGGAAACCTTGTAAGCGCATCCACGTTTGCAGCTAAAGAAATTAATTATAAATCCAACGCATTTTTCACAGGTTCAAACCCGCTTTCCCTTAAAAATCACAAAAACGATTTGAACTCCGTTTCGCTGGCAATAAACGGACCTCACACAATAGGCGTTCTTTCATCCGTTCTGATTTTTCCGGTTATGGATGCGGACTACTCCAAAAACTTTTCGCTGGAAGCTGGCAAGCCAGAAATAATAATCAATTTGGATAGCTTGTTTTATAAAAGCGGAACCATCGGATTCTCGGCAAAAACGCTATCTGGCCTTGTGCAATGCGGAATTCAGGGAAACAACCTTATATGCGAGGGAGAAGAAAACGCTATAGGGTCCTGGAGTTCTCTGGAACTTTCCAGCAGAAGCGACTGCGATGCTTACAAGGAATGCAAGAGAAAAGACACTATTTTTGTTTATATACGCTTTAAAAATGAAAAGCCCAACACGGCTCTTAGAATCCCTAAGCATATAATTATACCATTTTTCAGCCAAATAAACCTGGGCAATGTGAAATCATTCTTATACTTTAAAAATCCCGATTTGCAGAATACAGTTGCAAACTGGAATACAAATGGCATGAAACTGAGTACCGTGATGGGCAATTTTTCAATAATCCCGTTTTCGCAAAAAGAAGGCATAGATACCCTCGTGTTCAATCTTTCAATTTCAGCGACAACAGACAGTTATCCGGTGTATCTACACGTTGCAGATACAGCCAAAATCTTTGATGGCGAGTTTCAAGACACTGTTTGGAACACTGCCCAAAAAAGATACATTGCCTTGCCCCGCTCAAGCTCCGGCGGAAATCTTTACACCTACGACATAGCGCAGGATAACCTAGGAATTTACGCAGAAATCACAGGAAATTATCTGCATATATTAAAGGTTGACGTAGCGGATATTCTTGTTGCATATACGGAAAACGCAGAAATAAAGCATCGCAAAATAACCCTTATGCCAGAGCCCAAACCATTGCCGCCAAACGCAGTTGCAATTTCTCAATCTCGGAATTTAAAAGCAGTACAGGTGAAAGGCGGTTTGCAAATAAGCGGCATAAACGGAGAGTTTGAGCTTACAGCCTATGATTTAAAAGGCAAAGAAGTTCAACGAGCAAGAGCCTGGACAAGCGGCTCGGTTTTCGTGGAGCTAAGGTATAAAGGTCCGCAAATTGCGCGGATTAAATCGGGGAATCAGATTACCACAATTCTCTTATCGCTTCTGGATTAACACCCTCTTTCCAGATGTAGAGCAGTCTTTCGTTCCAGATTCTCTCTTCATAGGCGGCATCATCCGAGCCGCCTATTTTGCGGTAAAATTGCTCAAGCTCCTGCTTTAGCTCATTTGCACGAATGGAAGCTCCTATAGCCATATTCAAAGCTATTAAGAAATAATAAGTCTTTGCCCTGGTAATCCTGGATGTAGTATGTATTTTCAACTGATTTGAGAACAAGTTTATGGACTCGCGCAAATTGTTGTGATACTCAATTTTATCTTGGTTCGTGGCATATCTCAGCACTGCATACATGGTTGTGTAAAAGCCTATATCGCAATAAACTCCTTCTTTATCGCCAATAACAAGGCCGTTTCCGCCCTTTTCCGCCAAAAGAAAAGACTCTATAACCCTTTGCACATTGCGGTTAGGGTTGGAGAATGCGGTTTCCGTGTTCTCAACGTTAACCATCTTTTTCCTGGTAGCTATTCCTCTCGAAAGAATGCGCTTGGCATCGCCGCTGTACGGGAAAGACGTGTGCCTTGGATCTACCGCAAAATCGTTTATATCGTAAGAAGCAAACAGGCAGCTTGGGCAAACAGCCACCATTGTGCGCATAAAATCCCACTTTAGAAAACCTTCTTTGGGGATATATCTGGGAAACAAGCCGCTAGCCCAAGATTCCTCATAAGCCTCGGCGCGTGGCACAATAAAGTTTACATGGTCGCAACCGCAAAAATAACAAGTCCTTATATGTATGGCGTATGACTGGTCGGCATCGTAATGCAAAACAGTTTCTTGCTCTTCTTCGCCTGCCGCAATTTCAACGGCCGTATATTTCTTGGCTATACCTAGCAGAATAGGCTCCCTTATGGGTTTTTGCAAAAACAGGTCTGCACCAGAGGCAAAAGCCTGCTTTTCAACGACTGCGGCTGGCTGAGCGGAAAACATCACCACGCTGGTTTCCGGATATGCGCGGCTTATTATCCTGGTTGCCTCATACCCGTCCATTTCAGGCATCATTATGTCTATTATGGCGAGCCCAGGGCGAAAAGTTTCCATTTTTTGCAAGCCAATAACGCCATTCACGGCTGTTTCAACATCATAGCCATGCTGAATAAGAGTTTGACTCATGACTTTCAGCAAAGCCAACGAATCGTCCATTATTAAAATTTTGTTGTTTGTTTTTACAGCCATAGAGGGAATGTAGAAAATTGCGCTATCCCTCTTAACGCATTTCTCCTGAAAAATCCCCTTTCCCTGCTATCGTAACAAGCTTTGGGCTGCCCTTCCTTTTCGCAAGTGAGGTAAAAAAGCTCTTCTTCAAGGACAAAACTCTCAATTTCCAAAGAATCGGCGAAAATTTTTCTCTTAAAATGAATGCTGTCTATAGCAGGAAAAATCCTCTGCAACTGAAGCTCCAAAAGCCTGAGCTCCTGCCAGGGCAAAAACTCAACCTCCCTCTCGGAAACCGGCCGGCCAGAAATGCTAGCCCTGCCAACATAAGCAAACGGAACCTCGTTTTCATTGCTCCACAGAGAAATTCCTGTTTTGGTCTTTTTTTCAGGATTAAGTTCTTTATACAATGCAAACGAAGCATCCCAAAGCATAGGGGTCAAAGTTTCAAAAACAATCGTGTCTCCTGGCTTGGGAATATTTAAGCCCACCGTGTCAAAAGGCGTGGAGACTTCTATTGAATCTCCGCTTTTCCCAACTTGCCAAAGCAAAACCGGGTTTCTATTGCCCGCTCTGGCAAGCAGCAAGTCTCCCGCTTGAGAGTCTTTCATGCAAAACGCAAGCTCGCAAACAAAAATTCGCCTGCCATCAAAATCCCAAACCGAAAGAACAAAGAATCGCAGAAAAACTGCAAAAATTACAATGCAAACACAAAAGAACAAAATGCCCCAAGCCCTCACGGAAGATGATTTCCGCAGCGTTTTTTTTATCGCTTTTTCTATTTTAATAGCCACTCGCCTAATTTAGGAAATTCGGAAATGGAAGCTGAAACAATAGCGAAAACCGCAAAAGACGCATCACTGAGTTTGCGCGTTTTAAGCGTTGAAGAGCGCAACAGAGCGTTGCTCGCAGTTGCCGCGTCAATTCGCGCGCAAGAAACTAAAATAATGGAAGAGAATAAAAAAGATATTGAAACTTGCGGCATGACAGGCTCCATGCTAGACCGCCTGACCCTCACCCCCAAGCGTATAGAAGAAATGGCAAAAGGCGTTGAAGAAATAGCCGCATTTGCAGACCCTCTTGGAAAAATTTTGGAACACAGAACTTTGACCAATGGCATAGACATCAGCCGCATAAGCGTTCCGCTCGGAGCTATTTTCTTTATTTACGAAAGCCGCCCGAATGTAACGATAGACGGCGCCGCTCTGTGTTTCAAAGCGGGAAATTCCGTGATATTGCGCGGAGGAAAGGAATCTGTGCATACAAGCTCGTACCTTGCAAATATATTTAGCGAAGCGATTGCAAAACCTGGCGTTGTTCAATATGTAAACAATCCCGATCGCAACTTGCTCGCAGAACTATTAAAACAGAACAAATATCTGGACTTGGTAATTCCGCGCGGCGGAGAAGGCTTGATACGGGCTGTAAGCGAGCAGTCAAAAATCCCAGTGATAAAGCATTTTAACGGTATTTGCCATGTTTATATAGACAAAAGCGCAAACTTGGAGAAAGCCGCAAAAATTCTCTTCAATGCAAAAGTTCAAAGGCCAAGCGTTTGCAATGCGGCAGAAACCGTGCTGTTCCACAAAGATTTGCCCAAAGAAGCTGTGGAGCAGATTTTGAAACCGCTTAAAGACGCTGGGGTTGAAATTCATTGGGACAAGCGCGGAATTGAATATTTGGATTTGCAAATTTCCGCCTGCTTTGCAAACGATGTGCAAGAGGCTTGCGAGCATATTGAAAAATATGGCAGCCACCACACGGACGCCATAGTAGCCGAAGATGCAAGCGTTTTGGAATATTTCGCAAACAATGTTGACAGCTCAAGCGTTATGCTAAATGCAAGCACGCGCTTTGCAGACGGCGGCCAGTACGGGCTGGGAGCGGAAGTTGGCATTTCCACGGACAAACTGCACGCAAGAGGGCCTATGGGCGTGGAAAGTTTGTGCAGCTATAAATGGATTTTAAAGGGAAACGGGCAGGTAAGACAATGAAAATCTTCAACTTTAACCAGCAAGGCCTAATTCCAGCCATTGCGCAGCATGCCACGGACGGCACGGTACTTATGATGGCATGGATGAACGATGAAGCCTTCAAGCTAACTCTGAAAAAAGGCGAAATGGTATTCTGGAGCAGGAGCAGGGAAGAACTTTGGCACAAGGGAGCCACTAGCGGAAACTTCCTGAAAGTTGTAAGCTGGTCGCCAGACTGCGATTTGGATTGCCTATTATTCAAGGTTTTGCCGCAAGGAAATGGGTTAGCTTGCCATACCGGGGAAAAAAGCTGTTTTTTTAACTGGGAAAATGTTTTGCCTGCTTAAAAAAAAATGTATATTTATAACAGTTTGTTTTGAGGTATTTATGTTGAATAAAATAATCATTGTCGGTTCTTGTGTAACTGCCCTCATGGCTTGCGGCGGTGAAACAAAACTAGACCCTACTAGCCCAGAGTCCATAAGAAGGCATTATTCGAAACTGGACCCGCCAGTTCAAATGAGCGAAGATCAATTTGTTTCTTATGTAAAGAACAATCTCGCTACTATAAACAAAGATACTGCAAACATGAGCATGTTTTTGGTTTGTTCAAGGGATTATCTGAATAAGCCAAACAGCAAAGGCAACACCGCTCTTTCCGTTGCAGTGAACAAAAAGAATCCCGTTGTTGTGAAATATCTTTTAGAGCACGGCGCAGACATTGGCTTAAAAAGCGCTCAGCTCGGCTTAAGCCCGCTGGAAGATGCTGCAACCCGCGAAGATTCCACGGAAAACGGCATTTTTAATATGCTTGTGAATGCTCAAAGGCTTAAAGACCCGGAATTGCACAACATAGGTGCAGCTCTGCACATGGCGGCTCGCTACGGCGCAGTCAATAATGTTAAACTTCTCGTTGAAAACGGCGTAAACCCCAATAACAAAAGCCTTGAGGGGCTAACTCCCCTGCACGAGGCTGCAAAAGAGGGCAAAAAATCCGTTGTTGAATATTTGCTATCCAAGAAAGTCGAAATCAACCCTGTGGACAAAGACGGCTACACTCCTGTGGACTGGGCCTGTGCCATGGGTGAAGGCTCCACTTTCCCGGAAGTTGGCAAAATTCTCAAGAAGGCCGGTGCAAGGCACACGGATGCCTGGCGTAGAGCGTTCTGAAATTATACGGGCAAACGCGCTGGCAAATGTCGCAGCCAAAAGTGCTGTGTTTTGTCCATTCTTTTTGCTGCTCGCTCAATTCTCCCTTATGTTCTATTGTAAGGTAAGAAGCGCATCGGCGAGCATCTAAAAATCCATCTTCTGTCAAAGCCTTGTTAGGGCAAGCGTCTATGCACTTTCTGCACTTGCCGCAAGAGAGCTTAGAATAACTCTCAACTCTCAATTCTCCACTCTCAACTTCCAGCAAAATGCCGCCTATGAAAAATCCGCTTCCAAATCTCGGATTTATAAGCAATCTGTTCTTGCCAATAAACCCCAAACCAGCTAGCACTGCAAGCTCCCTTTCTGCAATGGGCAAAGAATCAACAAAGTATTGGCCGCCTATTCGCTCGGCTTTTTCTCGCAAAATATTGCCTATGGCAATGTGATAATCTTCTCCATGCGCAAAAAGCGGCCTGCTCTTATGTCTCCATAGAGAAACCCAAGCCGCATTGTAAGACTTTCCGTTAAAAGTTTTCGGATGCTTTCTAACTTCGGCGTGGCGCTCCATCCACTTCATATCTGCATTGAAACCTCTGCGCAGCCATTCGTCAAGATACTCCGCATGATGAATGATGTCCGGCAACAAAGCGTAACCGGATTCCAGCATTTCAAACATTATATTTCGGGCTATATCTTGAGTATTCTTGCAAACTGCACACGTCTATCACCTGTATTTTCTTTATAGCATCCAAGCCCTCAACGGCGTGCTGCAAACCATGCAGAGTTGTGGTGATTGGAATGCCGTGCATAAGGCTGTTGGTGCGGATTTTCATCTCATCGCTTGCAGGCTTTTCTCCCTTGCTCGGCGTGTTGACTATCCAAGCGAGATTTCCCTCTTCCACCAAATCTATGGCATTGGGCCTGCCATCTGCAACCTTGAACACCGCATTTGTCGGAATTCCGTTGTTCCTGAGCATTGTGCTCGTTCCCATTGTGCAGTAAAGGGTAAAGCCCAATTCCACAAGTCTTTTAACGTATGGAATGGCAGATTCTCTATCTTCGGAGCGAAGGCTTAAAAATATATTTCCTTTTTGCGGCAGCTTGTTCCCGGAAGCTATCTGGCTTTTTAAATATGCCATGCTTGTCTGGCGATCTATGCCCATAACTTCTCCGGTTGATTTCATTTCCGGGCTGAGAATTATGTCCACGCCCGGGAAACGCGCAAATGGGAACACAGCTTCTTTAACTGAGAAATGCGAAGGAACATATTCCCGAACGAAACCTATTTCCTTTAATGTTTTTCCTGCCATGCAAAGAGAAGCTATTTTTGCGAGCGGAATGCCAATCGCTTTGCTCACAAACGGAACGGTTCTAGATGCCCTCGGATTGACTTCCAAAACATAAATAGTTTCGTTTTGTACCGCATACTGAACATTCATAAGCCCGCAGACATTGAGTTCTTTTGCCATAGCTTTTGTGTATTCTCTGATTGTATCTTGAAGCTCATCTGAAAGCGTTGGCGGCGGAAGCGTGCAAGCGCTGTCGCCCGAGTGAATTCCGGCAAGCTCCACGTGCTCCATTATCCCGCCTATCACTTGAATTTTCCCATCGGATATGCAATCAACATCTACCTCCGTGGCATTCTCCAAAAAGCGGTCTATCAAAATTGCCCGGCCTTCGGAAACTTCCATTGCCTTTGACATATATTCCCTTAAACCGGCATTATCGTAAACTATCACCATCGCTCTGCCGCCCAAAACAAATGATGGGCGCATAAGTATTGGATAGCCTATTTTGTCTGCGATTTTCTCGGCTTCTTCGGTAGTTTTTGCCATGCCATTCGGCGGCTGGGCTATGTTCAATTTTTGCAGCATTTTTGAGAAGAGCTCTCTGTCTTCCGCCATGCTGATGGATTCCGTTGAAGTGCCTATTATGTTGACGCCGTTCGCTTTTAAGCCTTCTGCTAGATTCAAGGGGGTTTGCCCGCCAAACTGAACTATTGCGCCAAAACATTCTTCTATCTCGTAAACTTCCAGAACATCTTCCAAAGTCAATGGCTCAAAATAAAGTTTGTCTGAAGTATCGTAATCGGTGGAAACAGTTTCCGGATTTGAGTTTAGCATTATTGTTTCAAAGCCCGCTTTTCTGAGCGCAAAAGAAGCATGAACGCAGCAATAGTCGAATTCTATTCCCTGCCCTATGCGATTTGGACCGCCGCCCAGAATCAGAATTTTCTTCTTTTTTTCGCCATTGCCGCTCATTGTTTCCACAATGTTTGCCGTTGCGCCTATTGAATAACTTGAATAAAGGTAAGGGGTATAGGCTTTGAATTCTGCGGCGCAAGTATCAACCACATGGAACTGCGGCCTTAAAAGAATTGATTTTCTTTTGCTGCGAACATCTTCTTCTTTTTCGTCAAGAATATTTGCGATTTGCCTGTCTGAAAATCCAAATTCTTTCGCTTGAGCAAAAAGCATTACGTCATTTGCCAAGCCCTCTAAATTTTTCGCAGAGCGAATTTCGCCTTCAAATTCCACAATTTCTTTTAATTGCCGCAAAAACCAGCGGTCAATCTTTGTAATATCGAAAATTTTGTCTTCGCTCCATTTGCGAGCGATGGCTTCGCGCAATATGAAAATTCTGTTTGCGCTGGGGATGCCAATCTTTTTCTCAAGTTCTTCGTCGCTCAAATCTTTGAAAAGATAATCCTTGCCATCTGCGCCAAAGCCTGCACGTCCTACTTCCAGCGAGCGCAGCGCCTTTTGGAATGATTGTTTGAAGTTGCGGCCAATAGCCATGGCTTCGCCAACGGATTTCATCTGAGTTCCGAGCCTGTCGTCTGCGCCGATGAATTTTTCAAAGGCAAAACGTGGAACTTTGGTAACTATGTAGTCTATTGATGGTTCAAAGCAAGCCTTTGTTTGCTTGGTTATATCGTTTGTTATTTCGTCTAGAGTGTAGCCTACCGCCAGTTTCGCGGCAATTTTGGCAATTGGGAATCCTGTTGCTTTTGAAGCCAGCGCAGAAGACCTTGAAACTCTCGGATTCATTTCGATTACAACCAGCCGTCCATCGTTGGGGTTTATTGCGAACTGCACATTGGAGCCCCCGGTGCTAACCCCTATTTCTCGCATAACGGCTATGCCGGCATCTCTGAGTTTTTGGTATTGGCGGTCTGTTAGCGTGAGCGCAGGAGCTACGGTAATAGAGTCTCCGGTATGGACTCCCATGGGGTCAAGGTTTTCAATGGAGCAGACTATAACGCAGTTGTCTTTGGCATCTCGCATCACTTCAAGTTCAAATTCTTTCCAGCCTTCAATGGATTCTTCAATAAGCAATTCTTTTGTTGGCGAGTAATACAAGCCTCTTTCGCAGATTTCTTTGAATTCATCTTCGTTGCGGGCTATTCCGCCGCCGGTGCCTCCGAGCGTGAAGCCGGGGCGAATCACAATGGGCCAGGTGTTGAGGCTCTCTTTTATGCGGCAAGCTTCTTCATAAGAGTGCGCAGTTGCGCTTTTGGGCATTTCCAGCCCAATTTTTTTCATAGCTTCTTTGAACAAACCGCGATCTTCGGCTTTGCGAATTACATCGGGCTTTGCCCCCAGCATTTCCACGCCATAGTGATCCAGCACGCCTGCATCGGCAAGCTCCATAGCGAGGTTCAGGGCAGTTTGCCCCCCCAATGTTGGGAGCAGGGCATCTGGCCGTTCTCTGCGGATTATTTCGGTTAAAGCAGCCTTGGTCAGAGGCTCTATGTAAGTTCTGTCTGCGAAATCCGGGTCGGTCATTATGGTAGCCGGGTTGGAATTCACCAATACTAACTCATAGCCTTCGGCTTTCAGCGTTTTGCAGGCCTGTACACCCGAATAATCAAATTCGCACGCTTGGCCAATTACAATAGGCCCTGAGCCTATCAGAAGAATTTTTCGAATATCATTGCGTTTTGGCATGTCGAGAATGAAATGTAGAAAAAAGTTTATTATAGTAAGCACTGAAAAACTTAGATTTCATGGTTTAATGGAGAATTGAGAATGGAGAATTGAGAATAAAAAACGGCAAAGCTCGTTTTTGAGTTATTTTAGCCATTATATGCAAAAATTATTCTCCATTCTCAACTCTCAATTCTCAACTAAGCAACTAAATCAGCGTTTACTATATTACAGATGGAGTTTACGGAGGTTGATATGACTTTGAAGCAGATGTATAATTCGAGTGTACTCAAGAAGCTTGATGATGCCGAAGCTAAAGGCAAGGCGGAGGGCATAAGTCAAGGCATTGAAAAGGTGTTTGCTCTTTTGGAGCGGGGCATTTCTTTGACGGAAGCCAAGAGAATCCTGAAAAGCGTTTAGACGCTATGCATTGCGCA
>WQSA01000042.1 GCA_009788135.1 Candidatus Fibrimonadales bacterium | reverse complement strand
TCTGGGCCTCGGAGCGCACTACAAAGACAATTTTATAATCCACGCAGAATTTCCCCTAAGGCGAGACTTGGAAGCCTGGTACCAAGACTCTTACAAACGCACATATACCTTTGACCCATCGGAGCTGGATTTAAACGTTCCCACTCAGGCTTGGGGCCAGTGGAACAACCCTGCAGGCTTTGTAAAATTCGGCAGGTTCAAACCTGAGCTTGTGCCAACTCCGAACACGATAATTCTTGGCGGCGCTCCTCACCACGATGCAATTCACTGGAAATTTTCCGCAGGCATAGCCAGATACGATTTCTTAATCTCTTCCCTGAACTCCTGGCTGGATTCAAGCGAAATAAAAAAACAGCACGACGTAAACAACGCCATTCCAAACGCCAGAGGCAGAGTTTACACGGAGCCGTCAAAAAATCTTCTTTTGCACAGAGTTGGAATTGATGGCAAATACGGTTACATTGCCGTTATTGAGCAGAGCTTGATAGGCGGAAAGAATTTGGAGTTCAGAGACTTTTCTCCGTTCACCGCTTGGCACAACAATTTCAGCTATGGCTACAGCAAAATGAGCACGGCATTTGAAGCGGGCCTAAGACCCATAAAAAACTCCGAATTCTATTGGCAGTTTGCTATAGAAGACGTTCAAAGCCCGGTTGGAGAAAAAGAAGGCGACAAGGGCTACACAACGCTTGCATTCCTGGCTGGGTACAAGCAGAAAATACCTCTTGGAATATATGGCGAGCTTGATAGCAGAATAGATGCTGTTCGCACCGACCCGCAATACAACAACAACAAAGTCCCTCTGCAAAAAATGACCAGCAGAAAAATTTACAACAGCAATTTCCGCGAGCAGAGCAGTCCAAACTTCGCAGATATGTACATAGTTGACTATCCTCTTGGCTATCGCCGTGGCCCAGATGCCATAGACTTATGGTGGAACTTGAAATACACCGCCGCAAACAAACAATTCAACGCAGAATTGGAAACAGCTTATTTGCGGCAAGGCGAGTGCGCAGTCTATTCCGACCATGACCAGTGCAGCCAGCAAAAAATTCTGAGCGGCAAAGAGGAAAAATTATTTTTAATGGACTTTTTAGCAAATTATTCTTTGAGCAAATACGCAAGTATTTATGCAGGCGCCGGTTTTCATGATAGCGATAAATGGGTTAAAATGGGTATCATATTTCATGGTTTAGTTGAGAATTGAGAGTTGAGAGTTGAGAGTTAGGCAAACTTAAAAGCATTAATTTGTGAATTTTAACTCTCCACTCTCCACTCTCCACTCTCAACTCTCCACTTTCAACTCTCCACTTTCAACTCTCCACTTTCAACTCTCCACTTTCAACTGAACAAAGAAATCTGCGTTTTCTAAATTCCCATAATGTCTCAACAGCCGCCTCCAGAGCCTCCTAAAAACCAAAAACCGTTGCCGCCTATGCCGCCAATGCGGTCTAAGAATTTTTTCTTTATCGCTGCCATGTGCTTGCTTGCTGTTGTGCTGCTCAGGCTGTATTCGGAAGATCCTGTAAAAGAAATTTCCCGCACGCAGTTTATAGAATGGGTGGAAAACCCTGCCATCAGAATTGATACCCTTAACCTGCGCACCACTGCAGACGGAATAGAAATACAGGGCAAACGCAGACTCTCGTCGAATGAAAAACCAATTTACTCAAAACAGGGTCTCTTTGGCAAAGAACAGGTACCTTCAAATATAGAGCCGTTCCGCTCGTATATGCTTTATGTTACGGATTCTACGGTTAGGGAATGGGAAAAGACTGGAAAAACCGTGCGTGTTTTGCATGACGATAGTTCATGGATAAATCATCTGTTTGCATTTTTGCCGCTGCTTCTGATTATGGTTTTGTTCTGGGTTATGATGGCCAGGCAAGCGGGCGGCTTTGGAGGGCGAGGCTTGTTTTCTTTTGGCAAAAGCAAAGCTATTCTTATTGGAAACGATAAAAACAAAACCACGTTCAAAGACGTTGCGGGTTGCGATGAGGCAAAAGCGGATTTGGAAGAACTGGTTTCTTTTTTGAAAGACCCGAAAAAATTTGACAAGCTCGGCGGTCGCATTCCGAAAGGCGTATTGCTGGTTGGGCCTCCTGGCACGGGAAAAACTTTACTGGCAAGAGCCGTGGCCGGAGAGGCTGGCGTCAATTTCTACAGCATGAGCGGCTCGGATTTTGTTGAGATGTTCGTTGGCGTTGGCGCAAGCCGTGTTCGCGATTTATTTGAAACGGGAAAAAAGAATGCGCCCTGCATTTTGTTCATAGACGAAATTGATGCCGTTGGCCGGCAGCGAGGCGCAGGGCTTGGCGGCGGCCACGATGAGCGCGAGCAGACTTTGAATCAGTTGCTGGTTGAAATGGACGGTTTTGCTCCCAACGAAGGCGTTATTCTGGTTGCGGCCACAAACCGCCCGGATGTTCTGGACAAAGCGCTGCTTAGACCCGGGCGTTTTGACAGGCAGGTTGTTGTGGGCCTTCCTGATTTGATTGGGCGTGAAGCCATTTTGAGAGTGCACTTGGAAAAGCGCAAAGTGCCGCTAGACAAAGAGGTAAATGTAAGGGATGTTGCAAAGGGAACTCCCGGGCTTGCCGGCGCAGATTTGGAAAACCTTGTGAACGAGGCTGCTCTTATGGCGGCGCGTTTTGGCAACCCCACCGTTACCCAATTGGATTTTGAAGAAGCGAGGGACAAGCTTTGGATGGGAGCGGAGAGAAAGTCTCTTTTGATGAGCGAAGAGGATAAAAAGATGGTAGCTTATCACGAAGCGGGCCATGCTCTTATAAATCTTCTATGCAAAGATGCCGATCCTTTGCACAAATTAACTATAATTCCCAGAGGCAGAGCTCTTGGCGTAACCCTTTCCCTTCCGGAAAACGACAAAGTTTCCATGAGCAAAGAGGCTGCCGAAGACCAGATAGCAATTCTGATGGCTGGCCGCCTGGCGCAAATATTGGTGTTCAGCAAGCAAACCACAGGGGCTGCAAACGACATTGCACGGGCCTCCGAGCTTGCTAGAAAAATGGTAACCGAGTGGGGTTTTTGCGAAAAGCTTGGCCCAATAGCCTATAGCAAAAACAACGATGAAATCTTTTTGGGTCGCGAAATAAGCAAACCAAAGGAGATGAGCGAAAAAACCGCTGAGCTTATAGACAATGCGGTTAACGAAATTATCCAAGTTCAAGTTGACCGTGTAAACGGCATGTTAGCGGAAAACCGGGAAAAACTGGATGCTTTGAGCGAGGCTCTTATTGAGCACGAAGTTTTGAACCGCGAGGAGATAGACAAGGTAATTGAAGGCCAGTCTCTGGCCAGTACGCAAAAAAGCCGTCAATATCAGCAGAGAAAAGAGCGAGAAACCCAGGAGCAAAAAAAGGTAGAACCGCCTCCCGAACCGGTATAAATGCAAAAAATCACCCTGAAAATCACAAAAAATTGCATTTTTTGTCCAAAAATGCAATTTTTCTTTACGTTTTGCAAAAAAAAATCTATATTTATATTGCGGGATTAGTCCGTATAGGAGAATTATGACCAGAGAAGAGCAAAACAAAGAGCAGAAGGAAGGCTATGCGCTGGCGATTCGCTATTTGAATAATGCTAAAGAAACTTTGAAGAAGGCTGGTAAGGAAGGTAGGCGTTTTAAAGATACCAAGTATGTTAGTTCTGCGAGTGGCATTGCATATAGAGGCGTTCTTGTGGCTTTGGATATTTGGCTTAAATTAAAGTGTGCGAATTTACCCAAAAGCGATAAACATGGCAGGAAAAAAGGCGTATCGGTGGATTTTTACAGGAAGAATTTAATGAATAGGGATAAAAAGCTTTTGGATGATTATAATGATGTTTACGACTCCCTTCATTTGCTCGGTTATTATGACTGTATTCGTTCAGTTGCTACTATAGAAGATGGTTTTAAATTAGCTGAAGAAATTATTGAAAGAATTAGACCGGAGGTGCAAAATGCCTAAATATAAGCCTGATTTTAAGGTTTTGCACGAAATTCTTGAGTTCATTAATAATTATGGCGTGGATGAATTGCTTGAGGATATTGAAAAAGATGAGGTTGCTGCTTGGAAAGGTCGGCCTAGGGTTGGCAGAGCTGGTTGGGCGGCGCATAAAATGATTGAGACTATTCACGATTACGGCGTGGAAAAATTTATTTCGGAATTAGACGACAGGAAACCAATTCGTGCGAGCAGAAACAATGCAAAAAAGCAAGTTGCTCGCAAAATCAAATTCAAACAGGAGGCTTTATGAAACCTTTCAAAACATTCGCGTTAACCTTTTTCGTGCTGGCTTTGTTCGCAGCAAATGCGGCGGCGCAGACATGCGGCGGCAAGCAAGTTTACCTTCAGCTGCCGTCTTCACCGGACTGGAGCAAAACAGCCATATATATCTATGGGCAGGGTTCTGTAGTCACTGTAAGCGGCAGCAGCATCTCGCGCCAGGGCGACTATGTGGTGTTCACAATGCCTACCCTTCAAAACGACACCCAGAACAACCCAAGAACGTTCTCCTTTTCTATGAAACCGGATGATCTTGACGCTGGAAACAGGTGGATATATGCCGGCAGCGGCAACTATGACAGAACTGGTGCAAGGCCTTCTGATGCTCAGGGAATTTCCTGCAGCAATTTCACTAGCAGCCCTATGTACATTTACCCTGAACCAGGCAACACCAGCCGAACCGTTGTCAGCGCGCAGCCTCCAAACGCCTACAACTTCTACTTTTTGCCTCCCAAAGGCGATCCTGCATGGGTTCTCGGCCATCCTATCTTAGTCTCGCGTGCAGAAGGAAGAACAAAACTGGATACAATAAAACTCGTCATTGATCCAATCCGTTGCGGCTGGTATAAATATAGCTGGTTCAACGCCACCCCTCCCAATGGCATCGCCCTTGTTTGGCTCAACGATGGTGACGGCGATGGCCAGCCAGACGACCAGCTCGGCCTCCTCGGCCTTGACGAAGATCCTGTCGATTGGGCGCAGGGCATGCCGACCCCGTTCAATCTCTACGACCAATTTGAGCAAAAACCAGGCGATTTGTTCTTTGCGCCTTCGGCAATTACGGAAAGCAAGGCCGTTTGGAGCAAAAGCGACCAAAACATGACCGGTACTTGCACATTTAATTTTGCAGCCATAATTTACGATACCGATGCCTCTATAAACACTTCTTTCTTTGACTACGATGGTTCCGCAAGCGGCACTGGCAGTCCTCGCGATGGATCCGGCATTCTCAGAGGCATCGTTCAATCTACATTGAAAGACGGGAAAATCCAATGGAAAGGCACCAGCACATCAACGACCAGCTTCAACGGCGCGAATGACGGCTGGAACAAAGACAACTTCGAAGCGGCTTTCGATCCCAAATCTGATAAAAACGATGTCCGCTGCTATGAAATGCCTTTCCAGCGCAACAGCGAAGGCCTTTGGGAATTCGACAGCAACAAGCTCTGCTCGGATGGCTCCATAGACCTGAGCGGTGCCTGCACTCATACGAGCAAAAGATTTTTGGGCGGCTTTTTCCCGCCTATGATGAATGATTTGCCGAATTCAGGGACCAGCCGCCAGAGGCCGGCTCAGGGCTGGGTTGATTTCAAGAGAAGCGACAGCGATGGCAGCGTTGCCGTTAGCAAATGGTGCTACGACAGAGGCTATCTTGGCCCGGCGAGCGTGACCGGAGCTGGTCTCACATCGGATCAGGCAGGTGCGCGTTGCACAAGAAGATTCACGGACGGAGATTTTAGAAACGGCGACAATCCTCCTGATTTTTGGGATTGGGAAGGTCCTACCAACGCTGGTCTTACGCTTAGGAGAGACGGCAGGGTAAACGGTGTGTCAGGCACGGGAAACAATGCGAGTGTGCTCACCAACGGTCCTGTAGGAGCTGCTGGTACCAAGGAAATAAATGGAGATGGCTGGAGCAACAAAACCATGAACAAAAACCAGTTGTTCTGCTTTGAGAGCACGCCTGCCGACTTTACCTACGAGCCCAAGCAGGAGTTCTTCTTCAGCGGCGACGATGATATTTGGATCTACATAAGCAACCATCTGGTGATAGACTTGGGCGGTACTCACTTGGCCTCTCCTGGCTATGTGAATTTGGACACGCTTAGAATACCAAGCGAAGCTCGCGTTCCCGGCAAGAAATACCAATCCGATGGAAAACTTGTCGAAGGCGAATCTTATCCTTTCAATGTATTCTTCTGCGATCGCCGCACGACCATGGCAAATGTTCGCATAACAACCAATATATATTTTGCTCAGAAAAGCATGCTTGGCATAAAAGAAGGCACCGATGCAGAAACTAGCTCTGGCGCACAGCTTTGCCTTGAAAGCAGCGGCTCGGATGGTTCATGCCAAGCTGCACTGAACGGCAGCAACAGCAACCAAGGCCCGCAATGCGGCGCAGAAATGGGCGACATTCTGGACTACTATATACTTAACCGCAGAGGCGAAAAAATACCGCTCAACACTAGCAACGATAATTGCAATTTGAACAACGGCAACCTTGTCTGCTATGGCGGCATAACCCTTACCAACTGGCCAACGGTTGACAGAATCAGGCTGAGAACGCCTATAGCCGGCTTTATCGGAACGCAGAGAATTTACGCAAGCATAAAGCCGTCCAAAGAGGCAGACTTCCCCAATGCAACCCCCGTATTCATCACATCGTTCGTTGGCGAAACCAGCCTAAACGCAGTCTGGGGAAAGATAGTGAGAGAAGACAATGGACAGCTAATTTACAATCTTGGCCCTCGGCGCAAAGAAACTGTTTCCGGCAAGCTTGTCCCAATAGGATTTGCCTCTGGCGCATGGGAATGCGATGACGAAAGCAGATACGGCAATGATGACTGCCCGTTTGCAGTGGTCATGGCTAACTCAAACGAAGGCGGCAGCTACGGCGCGCCCGTGCAAATAAAAGTAGATGCGAATCCCGGCGAGAGATACTGGGGCTTGACTGCCTACACCGATTCTATACCGTCAGACAACAATGTTGTTCAGCTTAATAGCAGCTTCCAGGTTCCCAGCCCGGGCGAGAAGCATTTCCCAGGCTTGCTGGTGCTATGGGTTGCCGGCGAATACAGAGCGCAGGCAGACGAGACATATACCATCAACAATGATTTGGAAGTGAAAGTCTTCTTGCCTCGCCTAGGGTTTATAAACCCGGAAACAGATGCGGCGTTGAGCCAAACAAAAGGCAGCGATCCTTCGCTTGGCGGCGGCGCAAGACAGATGGGCGTAATGATTGGAACAAATCTATCCAGAGCAGTTGCTGCTTACGATATTTCCAACAACCAGCGCTCTGTTTGCACAACCTGCAATTTCCCGCTCACAATGAACGCCTGGACTACAACTCCTGGCGGAGCTACAACAGACATTCCGAGCGGCCAGATAATGCAATCCACGCCAGGCGTGCTGTCTCTGGAAGACGGCATTGCGAAATTCTCCGTTAGAGGAGCAAGGCAGGTGGACCCGGATTCATTTGCGCACTTCACGATTCGCGGCCCGTCAACGAAAGAAGATACCTATGCAAAATGGGATTCTCTGCTGTTCTCAAAACCGGATGCCCCATTCCCTCAAGTCGCCAATATCTATGACAGAAACGGCGATGGCATAGGAGATTCTCTATATATCCAATACGATAGAAAATTCCCTGCAGATTCATTGCCTTCTGCCATAGAAATCATTTGGGATTTCAAGGATACCCTCGTGTTTACAACTCTGTCGGGCAAACAAGGTGGCGAATATGTAGGTTCCAACATCAATCCCAACTCAAACAGGGAATATTGGAATGGCGAACGCAATGGATTCAGACTTAGCGTGCGAGAATCAGGAGACTACGGCATCATTGAAATCCATGGCGGCGAATTCAGCAATGGCATCAAAACTTTTGCTGGCGAAAGAGCCTCAATAGTCAGTTGGGCAACCTTCAAGGATTCAAAGAAGCAGGATGCTGTGACGCATTTGTCCATGGGTCAATCCATAACCGACAAAATTCCAGCCATAGTGACCAAGGCCATCTATACTCCGGATGAAAACAACAAATGCGGAACCTATTCTACAAGATGCCGCGATGATGTTAGAATAATGATTTCCGAGCCGGTTAAACTTGTGGAAGGCGTATCTGATCCAATGGCAAAAGCTCCGTTTGCATACAAACTAAGAGGTCGCGACTGGGCCGCTTACAGAGACCAAAAGGATTTGCCAACAGGAGTGCGCTGGGCAAAAAGCGGTACCGTTCTGAATGCGGAGAGAAGAGACAGCGTTGTGACTCTGAGCTATCAGAGCTACAAAGAACCTGGCGATACCACATTCACTCCCGTGGCCAACGATTCCGTAAAGTTCGTGGCTGAGATACTGGCAGATTACTCCATCACGGATTTGGCAGGCAACGCGCCCAATCCCAAGGAAATAGGCAGACGTCTGGAAGGTACCAACCGCTTTAACATAGACGAAATCCGTATTGCGGAAATTGATCCGGCTGGCGAAGATATCCTTAAGAAAGATCTGGAGAGCCTAAAGGGTGGCGATAACAGCGGATACGGTTTGTTGCGCAATGTAGATGTTGATAAATTGTTTGCTACAGACAAGCAGGTAACATTCCTTCCGGTTCCGGAAGAGTGGGCTGCGGCACAGTCTCCTCCAGACAGCATAAAGAAATATTACCGCGGTTCTGTTGGACAGTTGCTGGTGCCGGATGTATATAGCAATATCAATTTATTGCAAGATAAACATCTCAATCCAGGCAGCGAGATTGATCCGGAAGGCATAGTGTTCCATGCACAGGCTTTCTATCACACCAATCTTGGAAACTTCACTGCTGAGAGCAAGCCTATACAGGTAAAGTGCACAGATCCTATTTTCCAGATAAATGGACAGGGGAACTGCCTAAGCAACAGAACTGCCATGTATTTAGCTTGGAATTTGAGAGATAACAAGGATCGCTGGGTAGGCGCAGGCGCTTATGTCCAGGTCTATGATTTCCGCTGGACGGTAAAATTCAAGGACAAGAATGGCAAAGATGTAAGCGAGTCCTTCAATAAAGTCGATAAAAGAGTGGAAATGCTGGGCGTGAGAAGGGCTAAAAAATAAAATTGGTTTTTTATAGAGCTTGGGTTAATCCCCAGGCTCTATATGTTTAAAATTGAATTTACTATATTACCAACAGAGAGGTGTTTATGTTCAATTCTTTAAAGCAATTTGACTTGGCGTTTCTAGCTTTGGCTATGTCCGCCGTTATAGTAACTTTAGCAGCCTGTGGCGAAAGCGGCGGCGGTGGCAATGGCGATTCCTCGCCAAGCAGTTCGCCTTCAGTCACTCAGTCATCTGTTGGCGATATACCGAACGCTGATATAAATACCTCGCTCGTAGCAACGGTGGATGGTTCCAAAGATCAATATTTATTTATCTCTGGCTCTGCTTCTTCCACGAATCAGGATAGCACGTTTAGCAAAATTGAGCTTTTTATTGCGGGCAAGCCAAAGAGCCTTCCTGGCAGCGCAGCCGGCCAATGGACTTATGGATTTACAGATTTAGAACATGAATTTGATGGCGAAGAATATTGCGATGGCCAAAGCTATCAAGTTGTTATGGATGTCTATAAAGACAACAAACTGGCAGCTAGAGCAACGTCTTCGTTTACTCGCAACACTGCTAAATGCAGAACGCCCAGCTCTTCCAGCATGTCAAGCTCCAGCGCTGTTGTATTGCGCTTTCAGAAGATGACGTTTAATGGATCGGATACTCTCGTGCTAAACTCGCTTTCTGGAACCAGAGGCGTTATATTGGCAAACGCAGAAGGCACGGAAAATACGAGCCTGGCAGATATTTATTACGAACATACTCAGGATCCTGGCGCTATCAAAGCGGGAAAATCCAATGTGAAAATGATTATAGAGTTCAAACGTCCCTCTGGAAGCTTCGGAAGCCTTATTCCTGCGAATGCTGACAATCCGGATGGCTCTGAGCCGCATATCATAGGAACCCCGCAAAGCACTTCGGATTTTGAATTTAGATCCACCAATGCAGGAGCCTCTGAAATTCAGCCCAAATGGCAGTATTTTATGGTTCGCACGGGTTCTGGCGGAAATACTTGGACAACAAGCGATTATCTGCTAGCCTCTCCCGCCGGAGCATCGCTTAGCAAAACCATAAAGATAGTGGCCTGGAAAGTAGTCCAGTAATGTCCAACAAACTGCAGATTGGCGAATTGCTGGTGCAAAAAGGCCTCATCGATGAGGACCAGCTTGCCCATGCAATAGGCGAGCAAAAACGTACAGGCATTCATCTAAACAAAATCATGACCCGTCTGGGCTTTGTTAGCGAAGACCAGATGGCTGCCATTCTCGGCGAACAACTGCAAACTTCCGAACACAAAAGAATAGGCGAGCTTCTAGTAGAGAAAGGCTACATCACAATAGAACAGCGCGACAGAGCGCTTGAAGAACAAAAGAAAACCGGGCTAAGGCTTGGCAAAATGCTCATGCAACTGGGCTTTATGACCGAAGAGAGATTAATAGAAATTCTCTCTGCCCAGCTTGAAATACCGTCAATGATCCTCAGCGACCAGGTGATTCCTCCCGAAGTTCTGCAAATTCTTCCGGAAGAATTCTGCCGCTCATACAGGGTCGTTCCCTTAGCGATAAGAGGCAAAACCTTAACGCTTGCCATGCACGATCCGAGCAACCAGAGAACTCTTGACCATATAAGGTTCAAAGTTCAAATGGAAATAAGCCCGGTGATGGCTAGCGAAAAAGATATATCGGAAACCATAAACCGCGCATACGTAGGCTCCGCCAGCGGCGAAGCCATGAAAGAACTCGCGCGCCTCAACGAAGAAGAAGATCTGCAAATCCAAAGCAAAGCAGAAGAGGCTAACCAACAAGAAGAACAGCTCTCAGACGAAGAAGGACAGCAGGTTATAAAACTGGTTAATTCAATTATTCAAGATGCCATTGCTCGCAAAGCTTCTGATATTCACTTGGAACCGCAAGAGACTTTCTTAAAGCTTCGCATTCGCATAGATGGCGATTTAATGGTGCTGCCTCCTATACCGGGTCGCTTGATGCCGCAGGTTCTCTCCAGAGTAAAGCTCCTCTCTCGCATGGACATTGCAGAAAAACGCAAGCCTTTGGACGGCCGTTTCACTGTTCGCGCTAGAGGCAAAGAAGTTGATTTGCGCGTTAGCTCGTTCCCTACTTCCCTTCGCAAAAGAGGCACCGTAGAGAAAATAGTCATGCGTATTTTGGATCCCACTTCCGGGCAAATAGACCTTGATCAGATGGGTTTCAGAGCGCCAGTGTTCAAAGAACTGGATTACACAATTCATTTGCCCAATGGAATTTTGCTCGTAACCGGCCCAACAGGTTCCGGTAAATCGACAACTCTTTACGCATCCATTCGCAGAATTTTAGACAACACCATAAACATAACCACAATGGAAGACCCTGTGGAAATGAATATAGATGGAGTTAATCAGGGGCAAATAAACAATGCCGCAGGTTTCACTTTTGCATCTGGCATAAGGGCAATTCTGCGTCAAGATCCCGATGTTATAATGATAGGCGAAATGCGCGATAAAGAGACGGCCAGCATGGCTATAGAGAGCGCATTGACAGGCCATTTGGTGTTCAGCACGCTGCACACCAACGATGCCGCCGGCGCGTTTCCCCGTTTGCTGGAAATGGGTTTGGAGCCGTTCCTGGTGGCTACCGCTATCAAAGGAGTTTTGGCTCAAAGACTTGTGCGCAAAATTTGCCAGAGCTGCAAAGAAGAAGAAAAGATAGATGCCGCTTTGAGAAAAGATTTGAACATTCCGAGCGATATGAAATTCTTCAAGGGCAAGGGTTGCAACAAGTGCGATACCACGGGTTTCAAGGGTAGAATAGGTATTTATGAATTTTTGGTTCCCAGCGAAGAAGTTCGCAATTTGATTTTGAAGAGAGCCAGCGGCGATGAAATAAAAAGGGTATGCTTGGCTCAAGGCATGAGCACTTTGCGCATGGACGGCATGGACAAAGCCAGAGCCGGCATAACAACTCTGGAGCAAGTTCTCGGCTCATCGGAAAGAGATGAAGATTCTAAAAGTATGAACTAGTTGATAGTGGAGAGTTGAGAGTTGAGAGTTAAAAATTACATTTCAAAATTGCGTGCATTTTTTGCAAAAGCATTAAGTTCAGCATATAACTCTCCACTCTCCACTCTCAACTCTCCACTAATTATCAGCATCATATTACCAGTAACACTCCTAGCTCAAGTTTTGGATGTTCGTGTTTTGAGAGTTCAATTTCGCTATGAAGAAACCGATAATTCGTTGACAACGGGCAGAGGTGTTTTTGAAGGCGCAAGAGGAAGCGAAGCCTATTGGCAAAGCCATATAAACTTTGCAGACAATTATTTCAAGCAAGTGAGCAACAATGGCGTTTCAATAGATGCCAAGTTCTTTGGCAGTTACTCTTTGCCAAAACACATAATAGAATACAATCGCACAAGCCGCAAAAAAGGCGAGAAAATGGCAGAGTTCGATTCCGCAAGAGCTGTGGATTATGCACGCTTTGTAAATGATGTTTTGGAGCTTGCAAAAAACGATCCAGCAAAGCCGCTTGAACCTTCGCTGTTTGGCAAAAGAGTTATCTTAATCGCTCACGCAGGCGCTAATCGCTTGATTGACGGCGGAACGATGGGAATGCGCGGTGCAAATACTCCCGGCGATTTTATGGATACCTACATAGATACCACGTGGGGCGAGTTCTGGAGAGGGTTTGAAGTTTCCGAAGGAGATCTTATAACATCCGTTATGGTCACAAGCGAAACCGCTTCGCAAGACGGTTTGAACTGGGGCATCAACGGAACAATAACAAGCCAGATTGGGCGCGAGCTGGGCTTGCCGTATTCTTACGACGTGGTAAAAGGCTATTCAAGGCTTGGCTATTTTGACGGAATGGATTTTGCAGGATACAATGCCGGCAACGGTTTTTTTCCCAGCATGCCAAGTGCATGGATGAGAAATGAAATGAAATGGGCTGTGCCTCGTCTTGTGAATAAAAAAGAAAGTGTTAAAATTGGCGTGGGAGAAATTGTAAAAATTCCAATAAATAGCAACGAATATATTTTGCTGGAAAACAGGCAGCGAGCAACAAACGCTTCCGGGTTTGTTAAAGCTGGGAATGTAGATGTGCATGTTGACAGTTTGCGTTCCTCCAAATTTTTGGATACGGTTTCCGTTGTGGAATATGTCGATGAAATAGACGCTGCAATTCCTGCGAGCGGCATAGTCGCTTGGCATGTAAATGATTGGTATGTTAGAGAGCTGGTTCCTTATGGAGCGATAAATGCGTGGAATGGAGATACATTCAGAGATCATCAGTTTGGCGTTGCATTAATAGAGGCGAGCGGAGTTTTGGGGCTTGGCAAGGAATTTAAAAATGCGGCTGGGGAGAGCATTTATTATTTTGGCTCGGGCAGCGATTTGATTCCGCATAAAAGATTGAAAAGCGGTGATACTGTAGTTTCAATAAACCCATCAGGCTACGCAAACACGGCTTCTACTTTTGGAGGATATTCAGGAATTAAGATAACAGCGAAAGTTCCTCTCGGCGCAATAGCGGAAAAATCCTTCAACGGAATTATAGGCGATACCATTATCACATGGCGCGCTCCGGAATATGATGTTGAAATAGAATGGGTTGGCAAATACGCAAGGCCGGCAACAGAGGAAGAATGCCCTATAAATGCAAACTTGATTGAACCGAAAATGTCGGTAGATGTGGACTGCGATGGCTATGCAGATTCTCTGTATTTAGGCAACAACAGACTTTATGTTTTTGGTTCCGATAGCATTCCTTTGCCAAACTTCCCGGCGATGCTTTCCAATGGCGAGCCTTTTGTTCTCAATTCAAAGCCTCTTGCAATGGACATAACCGGAAACGATACTTTGGATATTCTGGTTCCCACTGGCAACGGTTTGATTTTGGCTGTGAACAGCAAAGGCAAATTGCTAAGAGATGAATTTCCTCTTGTAGCCGGAGTTTTTGAATACGATAATCCAGACACTTTGCAACTTTACGCTTCTGATAATCCAAACTGCTTATATGCAAAGCACAGAGGAGGCACAAGCGTTTTTTATCTTCCGCTGGCAAAGAAGTTTGAAGACAAAGCGGTTGCAGCCCCGCAGCCAAAAGACGAAATTTCGGAATTCTTTATTTTCCCAAATCCTGTTCGCCAGGGCAGAGCTTCAATAAGATACAGGCTTGGCAATGTTCCAATAGGCGTGACTTTGGATATTTATGACATAACAGGTTTCAAGGTATTTAGCAAAACAATATCAAGATCAGAGGAATCATTGGATTTGTCAAAGCTGGGCAGCGATATTTACAGCGCAAGGCTAACAGTGAAATTTGCAAGCGGAAAAAGCAAGAGCAAATGGATGAGGATTGGCGTTATAAGGTGATAAAATAGGGTAGCGGGTAACACATTTGCCTATCTTCGGTGTTTAATGTTTAGATGAAAAATTTGAACTTTATGCTTAAAAAGCAGCGCAGAACAGCGAGTATAGATATTGCCCCTTTAATGGATATGGTATTTATA
>WQSA01000041.1 GCA_009788135.1 Candidatus Fibrimonadales bacterium | reverse complement strand
CTTGAGCCAAACAGAAAAAACCTATAACCAACAGCAAAACGCCTACGGCAACTATAAGAATGTTCTTTTTATTATCCATAAACGTTTTTCCCACTAGGACACATAAATATAGCAAAATTTTCACATCCCGTCAAGGTATTTTATAAATCCAAGGCCAATTTTTGCCAGTTATCCACAAATTTTTGCCGTCCCAGGCTATTCCGTTCAGCACTTCGGCCTTGGGGTGGCTTTTTCTTATGCGTTTGGCAAGTTCCGAAAAATCCAGCCATTTTATAACATTGCCGCCTGGCAGTGAAATCACGGCTATGGAATCGCTACCCCATATATTGGCGTAAAGCGTGTCACCCACAGCCTCAAGCTCGTTCAGAAATTTAACAGGAGTCTTTATGGTATTTATTACGCTCATATCGTTTGCAGAAAGCACGTAAAGAGAGGAACTGCCGTCGCTCATAAGCCAATTGCCATTCCAAACCGTTAATCCCCAACCCTCGCCCGCAATCTTAAAACTCCCAATAATATGCAAAGGGCTGGCAGATAGCACATAGCCCATGCCAGAACGCCAGGTAAGCCAGAGCATTTTGTTGCCTATTTTGGCAATGCCCTCTCCAAAATGAGACCCTGGCATGGCAAGGGAGTCAAAAGCCTCGCCCTTTTTATTCATCCTGTAAATCTTGGATTTTCCTTCCAGCCCTGTGGATTCCCACAATTCGCCGCCTTCCCAAAACAAACCCTGCGTAAAACGTGTTTGCGGATGCGGAATGGAATCCGCATATGCCAATAAAGGCAGGCTAAGTAGTATATTCAGCGTTAATCTTAACATAATCATAGCTCAGATCGCATGTGAACACAGAAGCTTTGGACTTTCCCAAACATAAATCCAAAGATACCTTATATTCCTTTTTTTTCACAACTTCCACCAGCTTCTCTTTTGCAACTTCCACTGGCACTCCATCTTTCACAATTTGCACATCTTCAAAATAAAGCGAAATTTTGGCAGGAACAAAGGTTACCCCGCTTGCGCCTGCGCTGCTCACTATGCGCCCCCAGTTAGGATCTTCGCCAAAAAATGCGCATTTTACCAGACTGCTCGTGGCAATGGATTTTGCAATTTGCATGGCTTCTGCTTTGCTGTGCGCTCCGCAAACCTCAATTTCAATTCTCTTGGTTGCACCCTCGCCATCACGGACTATCAGCAAAGCGAGATGCTTCATCAACTCAAAAAGAGCATGACGTACCGTGGCTTGCTCCGTAGGTGGCAAATCGTTTAAGAAAACTCCGCTTTGCCCGTTTGCCAAAAGAATGCAAGTATCGTTGGTGCTCATATCGCCGTCAACGGTTATGGCGTTGAACGAATCGTTTACAAAGGTTTTAAATTCTACCAAAAAGTTTTTTGGCAACAACAAGTCTGTTGTGATGTAAGCCAGCATGGTTGCCATGTTTGGGTGAATCATGCCGGAGCCTTTGCAGGAGCCTCCAAAACGAACCTCGCCCAATGATGTTTGCACGGATATGCAGCCTGTTTTCAATATGGTGTCCGTGGTGCAAATCGCTTTTGCAAAAAGCTCTGAATTTTCTGCGCTCAAACTTTTGACAAGCTCCGGAATTGCCGCTGTTATTTTATCTATAGGCAGAACTCGGCCAATTACTCCGGTGGATCCTATCAAAACGCTGTGCTTGTTCAGCTTCAATTCTTTTTCCACTTGCCCTGCCATGCTCGCAGCGTCTATAAAGCCCTGCTGACCGGTACAGGCGTTCGCATTTCCGCTGTTTACAATTACGGCATTGATAATGTTCTGGTTGAACAAAATTCCCCTATCGTAAAGAACCGGCGCAGCCTGAACTTGATTCTTTGTGAAAGTAGCAAAGCACTGAGCGGACTCTTTGCTATACAGCAAAGCCAAATCAAGATTGCCGCTCGTCTTTATACCTGCTTTCACTCCTGCCGCTGTAAAACCTTTGGGGAAGCAAACCCCGCCTTTTTCAATTTGCAACATATTTATCCAACTCCTCAAACCAATTGTCCCAAAACGGAGCTTTGGAAATCAATGCCAACAATTTTCGTTTCGCATCGTTTTCGTCTCTCTCCCCTGTACCCTGAACTCTCTGTCCTCTTAAAGTAAAATACAATTCTTCTTCGCACGAACGTCCTTCCAAAGCCGGTATATAATGGCATTGCGGCCCATACTGGCTGTTTCCGCATTCTATATCCACGAAAATCGGAATGAGTTTAAGCCCTTTAACGCAAGAACCGGTTCCAATTTTATACCTTGAAGAAATTTTAGATAAAAGTATTTGAGAAATTTCTTCGTCTTCCCCACCCCATATAAATTTAAACTCCGAAAAGTATTCTTTATAGTCTTTAATCATTTCATCGTAAACGCTGCTGCTTGGCAATTCAATATGTTTTCCCAAGCCTTGCAAAATCTGCGCTGCAATTATTTGGCGCATTTTCAAATTTTCTGCAGTCTGCGCCGCTTCTTTTTTAACCCTCGGATGGCTTTGAGCGAGTTCTGTTTGAATTGCGAGATTCAAAGAATCGTTTATTCTGGGCAACTGGCTCAAATACGGCTTTGCAGCATCTTCTCGGCTCATGCAAGCTACCACTTCTACTTTCTCCCCTATTTTTCTGGAAGCTTGCAGTTTCACATCTTGAGCGTTCAGAAGTTCTGTAGTTTGCCTTACATCAGATTTGAATTTTGTTTCCAGAGATTCATTGGTCTGTTTGTTTGTTGATTTGTACGCTGCTGTTATTGAAGAATGTATTTGCGATGAGATTTCTGCGCGAGCTTGCATTAAAGCGTCTTGTTCGGTTGTTCCAGAGCCTGAGCCTTTAATATGATTCGCTGGGCAAGCAACTTCTTTTTTGACTGACTGCGAAGCACAACCTAAAAGAAGAAAAAGAACAACGAGAATTGGCATATTATTCATCTTCCTCTGGACATGGTTTTTGGTTTATTTTTTGGAGAAGCCAGAGCGAGCATCAACAGAAAATCGCCTTGCCCTCCGATTGTGGCTTCTTGAATCATAAAGTCATCTGCATTATCGTAAAATACGCCGCCCGCAGTATTGAATTTATCAATCGGAGTATATGCGGGAATAGCGTCGAAATACTTTTTTATATCATCGTGCATTTTTTTGTCGCCCGGCCCTTCGGAAAGCGCTCCCAGCGGAAAAGTTCCTGTTAAGCGATAAATGCCGTTGTAAATATTGCGAATGCTGTTTTGAAGATTATGCGATGCCACCATTGCAATGCCCCAGTTGTTGCGTCCAAAAACATAATCCAGAACACCCAAAAATGGAGCCGTCAAATTCTTGTGCGCT
Organism: Candidatus Fibrimonadales bacterium; assembly: GCA_009788135.1. Classification (GTDB taxonomy): domain Bacteria; phylum Fibrobacterota; class Fibrobacteria; order Fibrobacterales; family Fibrobacteraceae; genus Fibrimonas. The sequence continues at coordinate 11,462 of WQSA01000041.1, read as the reverse complement.
CTAGAATGAGCGTTTGCCATGCCAATCCAGCGATGCAAAGAACCCCATGTATAATCGCCGGGAACATTCCACGCATTGTCCCGCTCATAGCGGCTAACCTCAATTAGCAAGCGACTCTTGGCAGCTTCATCGCCCTGATTTGCCATAAGATTATTTGCAAAAGAATTCCACTCGGCCCAGCTCACCCAGTATCCAGGAGCAGGAGCGTATTTATTTCCTTCGCCAAAATAGATTGCAGCCAATGCCATATTGTCGGTATCGCTTTGGTCAAAATAAAAATCGTTCGTTTTGTCTCGCTCAAATGCGGAGGTCTGCGTATCGCTTTTTTTGGCACGCTCGTAAATCGCTTTTGCTTTGCTTGCGTAATGCTTGGCCATGCTTGGGTCTATTTTCTCAAACACCTGCGCTCCCAAAGCAAGAGCCGCCGCTGTGCTTCCCATATGCGTTCTGGACAATGCGCAGAGAGCCGGTCTTTTGCCGTTCAGAGCATCGTTCTCAGGCAAGCGCCAGCCTTGTTTGTGATCGTTGGCATCGCCAACCTGTATAACAAAAGTATTCTCATCCGGAAAAGTTTTAAGCAGATAATCCAGGCTATACTTTGCAACTTCCAAAACATCGGGTGCAAAGTGCGGATTTTCCTGATAAGCTGTGAGCAAGTGCCAAGCGAGGTAGGCTTCGTTCAAAGTGAATTTGATATAGTCCCCGGCATCGTAATGCCCGCCGCTCATATCCAAGGTTCTGCGAGGCGAGGCTTCTTGCCAAGCGCCTGCTCTCCAGTCTCCTTTTGCAGTGTGAACTACAGTTGCGTTGTCTCCGGAATGCCTGCTGCGCATAGCGTTCAAGTGCGCAAGAGCCTGCTTAGCGAAGATGGAATAAGGATCTTCCAAAATGCGTATTCGCTCGGAGGCTCCCGCCAATTCCAGAGTATAGGTTCCTATTGTTTTTGCAGAACTGAAGTCAATTGTATAATAGAAAGGCTGAGCAACATAATAGTTATCGCTTCGCTTTGCTGCCCCAAGCTTGCCGCTCAAAATAGTCTTTTCGCCGGATTTCAACTCCCAAGATTGCCCTGCGATATCGCTTTCAGACAAAACAACAGCCGCCTTCGCACGCTCTGGCGTGTAGCCTGCCTGATTAATTCGCAGCCAAACAGTTGAATTGGCATTTACGGTTAGAATCATAAAGATAACTATCGCTTTTGTTTGCAACACAGGCAATAATTTAGAAAACCCTTACTTCCTTATGTTCCCGGATTTGCAAATCTGTGCGCAAACCATGCAGCCTGTGCAAAGCGCAGCGTTCACTTCCACGGAATTGTCTTTGCACTTGCTCAGAGCCGGGCAACCGATTTTCAAGCATAAACCGCACTTTTTGCAATCGGAAATGGTTACAGCGCCGGTCCACAGCGATTTATCCAAAAGAATGCAGGGGCGCTTTGCTATTATCACAGAAACGCCGTCTGTGCCAAGATAGCCTTTGATTGCGCTCTCAATTTCCGCTAAATTATATGGATCCACAACGGAGAGGNTTTTAACGCCGCAAGCTTTGCATATAGCNTCCAAATCAAGCATNTGNGTAGGCTCGTTCCTTATGGTTTTGCCTGTGCCCGGGTGGTTTTGATGGCCTGTCATGCCGGTTGTGCGATTGTCCATAATAATAACTGTGATGCTTGACTTGTTGTAAACCGCATCTATTAAGCTTGTTATGCCGCTATGAACAAATGTGGAATCGCCTATTACGGCTATGCTGGTTTTTGTAAAATCTTTTCCCTTTGCCAAGTATGTACCATGAGCATTTGAAATTGACGCTCCCATGCAAATAAGCGAATGCATGGCGCTTAGCGGCGGAGAACATCCGAGCGAATAGCAGCCTATATCGCCAACAACATTGAGTTTAAGCTTGTGAATAATATAAAATACGCCACGATGCGTGCAGCCTGCGCACATAACCGGCGGNCGCATNGGAATGTTTTCCGNGCTAACCNGCTCCGCTTTTTGCCCCAAAATAATCTCGCGAATTTTCTCAGCGCTTAGCTCGCCTTGCAAGCCTGTTAAATTTTTNCCGCTGCACTCTATGCCGTTCGCTTTCAATGTATTTTCAATAAAAGGCTCAAGTTCTTCTATTACAATAAGCTTCTCGCACTTCCCGGCAAACTCCCTGATCTTCTCCACCGCAATAGGATAAACCATTCCGAGCTTGAAAATCGAAAAATCCGGCAAAGCCTCTTTTACATACTGATAAACCATGCCGGAGCACACAATGCCCGTTTTATTTGAACCGTATTCAATCTTATTAACAGGATCATTGTTAATATCGTTTGCCAGTCTCTTCTCACGTTCCTCCACAACGGGATGCCGCCTTCTCGCATTTGACGGCACCATCACATATTTTGAAATATCTTGCTTGTAAGGAAATTCAACCTCTTTCCGCTCGCCTATTTCCACAAATGAACGCCCGTGCGCAATTCGCATTGTGAGACGCACAAGAACAGGGGTATCATACTTTTCGCTAATCTCGTAAGCGAGCATTGTATAGTCTTTTGCTTCCTGGCTATCAGCAGGTTCAAGCATTGGAACATGAGCGCTCATAGCATAAAAGCGAGAATCCTGCTCATTTTGGCTGGAATGCATACCAGGATCATCGGCAACCGCAACAACAAGCCCGGCGTTGACACCGGTATATGCAAACGTAAAAAGCGGGTCAGAAGCCACATTAAGACCTACGTGTTTCATAGCAACAAGCGCACGCTTCCCGGCCATTGACGACCCAATGCCAACTTCCATAGATGTTTTTTCATTAACCGCCCATTCGGCGTTCACTTCTTCAAAATTAGCGATAAACTCGGTAATCTCCGTGCTAGGCGTACCCGGATACGCCGCCGCAACTTTTACGCCAGCTTCATAAGCGCCTTGGGCAACAGCATGGTCGCCAAGCATAAGTTTTTTCATTTGCATTCTCCTTTAAAGTATTCGCCCAGTATTTTAATGCCGTTTTCAATTTGCTCAAGCGTAGCGTTTGAAAAGTTTAGTCTCATGGTATTCTTGCCGCTACCATCGGGGAAAAAGTGCGAACCTGGCAAATACGCAACGCCCAATTCAACAACTTCCTTAAAAGTCGCAAGCAAATCGCGCTCGCCCTCAAAATAGCCCCACACAAACATTCCGCCATGAGGAACTTGATATATAAACGATTTCGGAAAATATTTCTCAATGCAATTAACCATTTGGTCTCGCTTCTCTTTATATATCGGAATTATATTTTTCAAATGCTCGGCTAAATTATTTTTGAGAAACTCCGCAACAACAAGCTGGCTAATAGAAGGGGCGCAAACATCAGTTGATTGCTTGGCTATCACAAACCTTCCAATAACCGCAGGNTCTGCAACCGCCACGGCAATGCGCAGCGATGGCGCAATAATTTTGGAAAAACTAGNCACATAAACCACATTCCCCGCTTTGTCAAAAGTCTTAAGCGGCGGCACTGCATTGCCCTCAAANCGAATTTCCGAATANGGATCGTCTTCAAAAACCATTACGCCGTATTTTGCGGTGATTTCGGCAATCTTNTGGCGATTTTCAGAGCTGTAAGTGCCGCCTGTAGGGTTGCTGAACGTTGGAACCACATATAAAAACTTAGGTTTATGCTCTTTTATTTTTTTCTCCAAATCGGCTAAATCCAGCCCATAGCTATTTGAATTTACCCCCTGAACCTTGCCTTCATAGGTTTGAATAATCTGCAAAACGGACAAATAAGTCGGGTTTTCCACAAGCACGGTATCGCCTTTGTTCAAAAAAGCCTTGCACATAAACTCAATGCCCTGCTGCCCTCCGGCGAGGACTATCATATTTTGCAATTCTGCGTTGACATTTTTATATTCAAGCAAAAATTTNCGTATTTGTTCCAGCAACAAAGCTTTGCCCTGCGTGGANTCNTATTGAAGACACTCGATAACTCCGTATTTTGAAATAAGGCTTTGCAAAATTTCGTCAATCTGTTTAGCGGGCAAGGTAAGCGATGCAGGCATTCCTCCGGCAAAAGAGATAATATTTCCTCTTTTCAAAAGGTCAAATATTTCCCGAATTGCGCTGCCGTGGACATTTTTTAACTTGTCGCTGATTTGATATTCCATAGGATGGAATATAGTAAAATGCCATTTTAAAAAAATATTTGAAAAAATATGCATTTTTTTCCGGAAAAATCTTTTAAAAAGCGTCTAAGTAGTACCAGGAACAAAAATAGGAGTTTTTTATGGTACCTTTGGCAAATACAGAAGTTGGCAAATCGTTGAATAGCCAAAAGAAACATTTAAGAACCGAGAAGGAGGTTTGCACATTACCGCAAAGCCAAAAGTTCGCAATGCTAATGGACGGCAAATTCTCTTTTGACGATAAAGTAAAATTCGTAGAGAATTTTATTGCAGAGATTGGCACAATCAAAGCCGCTGACGGCACAATGGTAAACTTCAAAAATCCAGATTATGACGGCAATGATTATAGCTTAAAAAGACGAGCCGAACATTTGATAACTCGCAATGAGGATAAAAGAGATTTTAGAAATAGACGTGAAAATTCAATCAGAATACCATTTCTAGAGGCTATGCCGACCACCGTAACAAACGCTGATTTAATAGCAAAAGGCAAGCACCATGGGCAGAATAGAATTTATCACATCAAAAAATATGATAAAGGAACTCATTTGGTAATAACCGACGATAAAAGAAATGTTTTAGAACAAGGTTTATTAACTCAATACCCTATAGACTTAAATGATAAATTTGATGGGTTTACAATTACTTATAAAAGAGAAGGCTCCACGAATGGAGCCTTCAGTAGTAAGTCCTCCTTACCGCCGCCTACAGAAGCTACGCTTCCGCGCCCCGAGGCACCACTTGACCATTCGGAACCCACGGCGACCCTTTCAAACCCTGATGGCGTGGCAACTTCAACAAGTCAAACGGGGGGTGTCCCTAATAGTGAAACTGACATTGATAATATACAAATTTCCCAACTCAATCCAGCAATGCAAGCTAACCCTTTCTATTGACCAAATGAACAGGTTCGCGCCGCACTGTGCGGGAATATGCGCCGCTGTTGCCGTAAGTTCTATATGCGCGATCTCGAGGGTCGGTATTCTGGGTCATGATGGTTTTCATGGTTTCCCTGATTATGCTGCGTGAAATTTCCAAAAGCTCTGCGTTGGATGCGGAAATTTTTTTCACTTCCATTACTTCTTTTTTCAATTCCAAAGACACGCTCTCCAGTTTTTCACCATTAAACTCTGGATAGGCTTTAACTATCTCTCTAATGGTGACTTCCTTCAAGTCTGCGTTATGCGCCAATACATCCGAATTGTAGGAACGCCGCGCATCTAGCCGGTTTATGTTTTCGGAGATGCCTTCTATTTGCGTTAGAATCTCCGCAAGTTCCGTGGTGTTGTTGGCTATTATGGCCATGCGCTGTTTTACGAGCGTTTCTTTGAATTGAACGTATTGCTCCTTCATTTTGCCGAGCACAAGCACCAAAGCTTCAAATTCCCTTCCGAAGTTCATAGAGCATTCTCCTTTATTTGTTCCCTGTATTGCAGAACTTTTTTGACATAGTTTTCAGTTTCTTTGAAAGGCGGAATTCCGCCGTATTGCTCTACTGCGCCTGGTCCGGCGTTGTAAGCGGCAAGAGCTTTGCTTTCGTCTCCGTTAAAGCGAGCGAGCATTTGCTTTAGGTATCTTGTGCCGCCCATAATGTTTTCCCGTCCGTTGAATGAGTTTATAACGCCCATTTCCTTTGCAGTCGGGTCCATAAGCTGCATAAGCCCTTTTGCGCCTTTTTCCGAGCGAGCAAGCGAGTTTCCGCCGCTTTCCTGGCGAATCACAGCTTTTATCAAACTTTTATCCACTTTTAAAGATTCCGAAGCTTCGTTTACCCAGTTTTCCACCTGAGCTTCAGAGACTTTTGCAGGATTTTGGTTAGTATCTTGGCCGGTAAGCTCTTTGTAAATCATTTTGGCCAAGCCAAAATTTCCTGTGCGGCTTGCCGTATTTGCAATTTGTTCGTCCAGCATTTCGGTGAAAATTCGCCTTCCGGTGCTCATATCTTCGTCTTTTGGAACGGTATTCCGCATGGATTTGAGCATTTGATGTATAAACATCGCCTCAAAATCCTGGGCTACTTTCAATTTTTTGGCATCGCTGGAAGATGCGTTTGTAGAACGCATTCCAAGGCTTTCTGTTTCCGAAATAGACATATCAGCATGGTACTTGCAAAAACCATGCCAAAATATTTAAAACCAGATATGCAATACCGCTCCGCCAAGCAGAAACACGCCTCCGGCCCCGTAAGATATGTTCCTCATCTTTTTTGCGTCAGTTACGTCCCGATATGCAGAAGCGTATTCTCCAGGGCTCTGATTTGGAGGCATATTTTTGTAATCTTCATGATAATCGCCGGCTTGCGTATCAAAATAATAACCAAGACCCAAAGCGGCCACGCCAAGAATGTCTATTCCAATGGCAATCCATGTAGGAACATAAAGCTTGCGCTGGGGCTCTATATTCGTTGGAATTGGCTTTGGAGGCGCAGTTGCTGTATCTTGTACCTGCAGTTGCGGAACTTGCGGGGCTGCGGGGGGTAGCGCAGGAGGTGGTGCAACCGAAACTTGCATTTCTTGTACATTTCTGGTAATTCTCGCAAACAAAGCTGGAGCCTGTTCTCTCATAGCGGTGAGCAAACCTCTGACATTAGGGCTTTCCATCACTATGCTACCGAGCAGTTTGCCGCCTAAACTTTCGTAAAGTTCTATGGAGAGCGTCAAATCCCCGCTGAAAATGCCTATGCTGCCCTGGGTTATGTATTCCGCACCTATGGTACGGCCAATTTCCACGGCGCAGCTTTCGGCAAGGCATTCTCTTTCTTCTTCGTCTTCGGGCAATAGCGAGATTATGTTATCTCTGGTGAGAACTTTGTAGCCTTTGTCCGGAAGCGCAAGCACCGCTTGTCTGCGAAGCTCATCTGTTAAATGCTGCATTTCCTGGATGCTCACTTTTAGCTCGGACATATCGGCTTTTGGAATTATTTCCAAAACTGCAAGCGTGTTGTTTGCGAATGCGGTCGCTGTGAAAAGCGTTGCGCAAGCGATTGTTTTTATGATGTTCCTCATACCTCTCCTTTTTTAATTAATGCATTGGTTAGCACTGCTGACCAAGCTAACGCTTTTTAGGGTTAAAATAGCCGATCCAGTAGCATCTCCTATATATTTAGTTTCAAGATTTCCTTGAAAATTTATTCCAGTTGAGTTATTTTTGGCTTGAGTTATTGTGCCAGAACTCCCCCAACCTTCCTGCGCAAAACTATTAAAATTAAAGAATGTTTTTTTAACAGCAGCTTGTTTAGGCAAAACAATTCGAAAATCATCGTACCCAAAGATATCCCCAGGAGTAGCTATTTTTATAGTAAAATTCCCTATGCCAGACAAAGCATATTCCACGCATATACCTATGCTGGAGCCAAATACTTCGGGATAGGCATTGCCATCACGCCAAGTGAAACCAACTCCTGCAAATGAAATATATCCACCAGTGTGGCTCATAGCGTTTGGAGATTGGAACGGAACAAAATTAAAAGATATTCCACCAGATTTATCATCAATCCATGGACAACTTGTTTCATTGCAAGCAAGATCTGTTGTTGAATTTCCAAATTCATCAGCATCATTATAATCATACCAGCCACCGCCAGTACTTACTCCTCCCCCCATTTCTAAATCCCAAATAAGCAATGGGTATTTCACAGACGAACTGCTGGGAGATGCAACGCCAACGCTTGAGCTTGAAGGTGTTCCCAAAGGACCTATACCCTTAATGCACCTTACAGAGCGGCCATTGTTTATAGGAGTAGAAGCACTGCTCACACGGCTGCTTTTAGCCATCGAAATGTGATAAGCTGAATAACTATTTTCAGGAGTAGAAGTCCACCAAAAACCATAACTGCCTATATTTATAAAGTTTGTACCTGACATATTTCCGCCTGGCAAAGCTGCAAAACTGTAATCATCGGAACCATTTTCTCCGCCATCCCAACCTATCGCCGCCTTTAATTTTGCACCTGCGGCATCCATTCCACCTGCATAATTTATTAAATCAGCCCATTCATCAAGGCTTGGCAAATGCCAACCAGAGGGACAAGCATCCATAGCTGCATTGTAATTATACATACGGCCATAAGTCTCACAGTTAGCAGGAACGTCACCATAACATGAGCTACTACCATAGTTATAGTTCAAATTCTTCGCCATCCATGTTTGGGTACATATCTGCACTGTTTCATAACTTATGCCGTCTCGCNGATCTATTAGAACATCTCCAGGTTGCACTAGGCATGAAGTGGNTGAACTGCTAGGGACGACAACNCTTTGCGAACTGCTAGGCGAGCTNTCTGGATCAACGCTTTGAGAACTTTGGTCTGGTGTAAAAAAAGGCGTAGAAGATGAGGATAGATCTTGAGGAGGAGGCTCTTCTCCAGAACCTGAGCTAGGCCCGCTATCAGCGGAAGTTCCATCGCCTGGGTCTTGAACGTCTCCAACAATTCTATTTTCATAAGGAATCTCGGGATATTCTCCACAAGAAAAGATTAATGCCATAGCAAGCAAAAAGCTCGCAAGAAAAATAACTCTAACTCCACTCATAAGTACTCCTGGGGTTTAATGGGGTAATATAGCAAATGGAGTGATATTATTTTTATTTTGTTTTTCATATATCTCCTTTTTCTAATTGCATTGGCTTGCGTTGCTGACCAAGTTAACGCTTTTAAAGATTAAAGTGGCTGTGCGATTAGCAGAAGAATTTCTAGATTTAAGAGTTCCTTGAAAATTTATTCCCATTGCATTCTCTTTAGCTTCAATTACATTACCTTTAATACCCCAACCAGCCTGTTTAAACCCGGAAAAATTAAATAAAGCCTTTCCTGAAGAAGATCTTGCAGGCATATTAATTTCAAAGTCATCATAATTATAGAGGTTGCCAACGGTTATTATTTTCATAGCGAATGTTACGTCTGTAGCGATAGACAATGAATAATCCACGCATATGCCTGTATAAGAAGTAGGAATCGGAAACGCTGTTTCATTTCCATTCCAATTAAAACCTACGCCTGCGTATGCGAAATATCCATTAGAACAGTCATCGAATATGCAGTTTTTATAGCTTGGACTTAAATTAAATATTACTTTGCCGTTTTCTTTATCAACCCAATCGCAACCATTTTCCTCGCAACTGTAATCAGTTGTTGATTTTCCTGACTCACTTTGATCAGTATAAGAAAACCATCCACCGCCAGTGCTTACTGCACCTCCCATGCTTAAATCCCAAATAAGCTGGGGGGCATTTGCTGTTGCTGCAGACGAACTGCTTGGAATAACGCTTTGTGAACTTGGAGTAGTACTTTGTGAACTAGGGGTAACGCTTTGCGAGCTTGGAGTAGTACTTTGCGAACTTGGACCTGCGGGGTCAGGCTCGCCGCTTGAACTATATGCTGGGCCATCCTCTCCAACAATCCTATTTTCATAAGGGATTTCGGCATATTCTCCGCAAGAAAAGATTAAGGCTATAACAAGCAACAAGCTCGCAAGCAAAATAACTCTAACTCCACTCATAAGTACTCCAGGGGTTTAAGGGGTAATATAGCAAACGGAGTGATATTAAATGCAAAAAAATCCCCGTCTGGAAATTCCAAGCGGGGATTTTGCTAAAAACTGTTAGACTACCCTAGTCTCTTTTCAATCTCGGTGAGTTCGTCTGCAAGCTCTTTTGGCAAATGATTTCCAAGCTTTGCAAAGTGATTGTCGCGAACATCCTTGATCTCTTTCTTCCAGCCTTCCACATCAACCGCAAGAAGCTCTTTGAGAGTCTCTTCGGAAACGCTGGAAGGTCTGTCTATAGCGGAAACGTCCGGCATAACGCCAATCGGAGTGTCAACTGTTTTGCCTACGCCGTCGCACTGCTCAAATACCCATTTCAAAACACGGGAATTATCGCCGTAACCAGGCCACATGAATTTGCCGTCTTTTTTGCGGAACCAGTTCACAAAGAAGAATTTGGGCTGCTTGGTGACCTTTTTGCCCATTTCTACCCAGTGTTTCAGGTAATCGCCCATATGGTATCCGCAGAACGGAAGCATTGCCATCGGGTCACGGCGAACATCGCCAACCTTCAAATCAACTGCAGCTGCGGTGATTTCGGAACCGGCAATGGAGCCCATAAATACGCCGTGATTCCAGCTATGAGCCTCATGAACCAACGGGATTGTAGTTGCACGACGACCGCCGAACAGAATAGCATCAATTGGAACACCGCTTGGATCTTCCCATTCAGCTGCTATACAGGGGCACTGACTTGCAGGAGCGGTAAAGCGAGCATTGGCGTGAGCCGCAGGTTCCTGAGCTTTGTTGCTTTTGTCCTGATGCCACTCGTTGCCTTTCCAGTCAATGAGCTTGCCCGGAGCATCGTGGCCAATTCCTTCCCACCATACATCGCCGTCTTCGGTCAATGCGCAGTTTGAGAAAATTGTGTTTCTTTCAACCGAGTGCATCGCATTCGGATTGGATTCCATGTTGGTACCTGGAGCAACGCCAAAGAAGCCTGCTTCCGGATTGATTGCATAGAGTTTGCCGTCTCTGACTTTCATCCATGCAATATCATCGCCGATGGTCTCGACTTTCCAGCCTGGTATCGTTGGAATCAACATAGCGAGGTTGGTCTTTCCGCAAGCGCTTGGGAAAGCTGCTGCCATATATTTCACCTTTTTGTCGGACTCTCTGGTGATTTTCAAAATCAACATATGTTCGGCAAGCCAGCCTTCATTGCGAGCTGCTACGCTTGCAATGCGGAGTGCCAAGCACTTTTTGCCGAGCAGGGCGTTTCCACCGTAGCCGGAACCATAGCTCCAAATTGTCTTCTCTTCCGGGAAGTGAGCTATGTATTTTTTCTCAATCGGTGCGCAGGGCCATTTNCCGTGATCGTTTTCGCCGTCTGCCAAAGGCTTGCCAACGGAGTGCAANCAAGGGATGAATTCGCCNTCTGTGCCTAAAACTTCCCAAACCTTTGTGCCAACGCGAGTCATTATCTGCATATTGATAACAACATAAGGAGAATCGGAAATCTCAACGCCGATTTTTGCAATCGGAGAGCCTATGGGGCCCATTGAGAAAGGAATAACATACATGGTTCTGCCTTTCATGCAGCCTTTGTAGAGGCCAGTCATCGTTTTTTTCAGTTCATCCGGGTTAATCCAATTGTTTGTTGGGCCGGCATCTTCTTGGCTTTTGCTCGCAATATAGGTGCGGCTTTCAACGCGAGCCACATCTGAAGGGTCTGAGCGGAACAAATAGGAGTGTTCTCTTTTTTTGAGCGGTGTGGCGAGACCTGCATCTACAAGTATCTTAACCATCTCGTCGTATTCCGCTTTGGATCCGTC
>WQSA01000040.1 GCA_009788135.1 Candidatus Fibrimonadales bacterium | reverse complement strand
CCCATCACGAATCCGAAATTAAAAAAGCCGGCAAGGTCGCAGAAATGGCAGAAGCCGCTTGCAAACACATTTCCGAAGCTTCTGCCAAACTGCTGAAAAGCTTACCGGAAGGCATACAGCTTCAGCTTATGCTGGACCGCGATCCGCACGGCAATGTTCAGGTATCTTTGATAGAAACGGAAAAACTGCTCATTGAAATGGTTTCAAAAGAACTCAAAATTCGCGCCTTCAAAGGCAAATTTGCCGCTCTCAACCACTTTTTTGGCTACGAAGGCCGTTGTGCAGCGCCCTCAAACTTTGATGCTGATTATTGTTACAGCCTTGGTTATGCAGCTGCTGTTCTGGTATTGCATGGAAAAACAGGCTATATGGCATCTGTTCGCAAATTAACCGCTGGCATTGACAGCTGGATTGCAGGAGGAGTTCCAACCACAATGATGATGAACATGGAACGCAGGCATGGCGCAGACAAGCCGGTTATCCAAAAAGCCTTGGTTGACTTGAACGGCAAGCCATTCAAATACTTTGAAAAGAACCGAGATGAATGGGCAAGGTGCGAAGCCTATCTGTTCCCTGGTCCAATTCAGTATTTTGGCCCAAGCGAAGTGTGCGATGTTACGAACTACACGCTGATGCTTGAGCATGATGCTTTGAAGTGATTTACTATATTACCAAAAATCATTGAACCAGGAGTTTTTATGAATAGGCTCGCTATTTATATTGTCATAGCTGCAACAGTCATAGTATCTATGGCCGTTGCTTTCTTTATTGTGAATAGCAAAAACAAGGCATTGCTTGAGGATTAATAGCTTTTGAATAAAAATAATGCTTTTTTGGCAACAGCGCTTGCATTCCTTGTGTTGCTTTTGATTGTATTTAGCGAGTTTGTTTTTGACAGCTCAAAACTCACGTTGAACAACGACCAGTTAGGGGGCGTAGGTACCCGCTATGTCAGAGCGCAGAATTTGATTCTTCCCCAGTGGGATGACTCAAGGCTTGGCGGAGTTCCCACCATAGACGCTATGTTCGCAGATGTTTACCATCCGCTTGCCATAGTTTATTTTATATTGGACCCAGACAGAGCAACCGGCTTTAAGTTTATTTTGACAATCTGGTGCGCCTTCCTTGCCGCTTATATTTTGGCAAGGTACCTTACCGATAAATGGCAATGGGCGGCGCTGCTCGGATTTTTATACGCTTGCAGCCCTCAGTATTTCACATATATATACGGCGGTCACGATGGCAAAATGATAGTCTTTGCTGCGGCTCCCTTTGCAATGTATGCATTGATGAGATTGTTGCGCGAAGGTTCTATAAAACATGGGGTTTATTTTTCTCTGTCCATTGTTTGGATGGTGCTTTCTCCGCATTTGCAACTGACTTATTTCTTTTTATGGGGCGCGGCGCTTTACACTTTGTTTGAGATGTTTTCAAATAAGCTTTCGGCGAAAATTAGGTGCATTCGCATGGGGCTTGCGGTGTTGGCTTTGTCAATTGGCCTTGCCATTTCCGCATTCCAGATAATCCCGCCTTACATATACACAACAACGGACTCCATCAGGGGTAGCGCAGAGAAAACAACCATTGAGCATTCCGCAAGCTGGAGCTTGCACGGCGAAGAACTTGCCGCTATGATTTTGCCAGGATTTTTGGGAACGGATACAGGCAAAGGACAAAACGCTTACTGGGGGCAGAATCACTTTAAGCTAAATGCAGACGGCGCAGGGGCTTTGTTGACGTTTCTCGCTCTTTGCGGTTGCTTGCTGCCAAGCAACAGAAAACAGGCTTTATTCTGGTTTGCAGGTTGTGCAATAGCCCTCTCTTACGCAGTTGGCTTGCATTCGTTTTTATTCTCCCTCTGGTATAATATAATACCGGGCGTTAAAAATTTCCGTGCGCCGAGCATGGCCATATTCTGGATTCCTTTAGCTTTTCTGTTTTTGGCAGCCCCGGTTCTTAAAAATTTTGAAGAAAATAAAAATGTTATAAAAAAAGGCGCAATCCTGTACGGGATTTTATTGGTTGGCATTCTATTTTTCCGCTACGCTTGGGAAAATTTGAACGGCGTGCCAGTGGCGATATTTGTTGTTTTGTTCGGTGCGTATTTTGTAAAGGATTTTCAGGACAAATTGCGTATTGCGCTTTGGGCTCTTCCGTTTTTGCTTCTTGCCAGTTTCTTTTTGAATCCTGTTGAAAACAGTTATTTTAAGCCGGTGGATTTTATTAAGGCCAATGATTTGGTTTCATATTCTTTCACTTCTTTTATTCTATGCGCTGCTGTTGTTGGAGCAGTGTTCTCCAAAAAACCTTTTGTTATGTTGGCGGTTGCCGCTGTGGAATTGGCTGTGGTAAATCTTCCTTATGTGCAAACCGTTCCAAGAAATCTTTATTACAGCCCCAAGCATGCTGTTGTTCAGGCGATTAGACAAGACAGCCCTAACGACCATGAGCGTTCGCGTATATTTTCTTTAACCAGAAATCCGGCGTTTGCCACGAATAACTTGGCTTCTTACGGGTTTAGAAATGCGCTAGGATTTCACGATAACGAAATAGCCACTTATAGAGTTTTCAAGGAGTCTTTGCAAAATCCTGCAATGCTGGATTTGATGAATGTTGGTTATGTACTTTATGATGGCGAGCGTGGCATGGGAATCGAAAAAAATCAAGGAGACTTGGGCCGGGCAAAAATGTATTATAAATGGGAAAACGAAAAAGATATAATTGGCAGATTAAAGGACAGAGAATTTGATTACAGGAATATTTTATTGCTGGAAAATTCCAATAACGGCGAATATGAAGGTCAGGGCAGCGTTAAAATTATTTACGCAAAGATGGATAAACTTGAATTTGAAGTTGAGAGTTCATCCGCTGGAAAGCTGTTTGTTTCCGAGAATTTCCATAAATACTGGAAAGCCGAAGTAAATGGGGAAAATGCTGATATTTCCAGAGCGTTTAGCACTTTTATGGCGGTTGATGTTCCGCAGGGGAAATCCGTTGTGCAACTGCAGTATAAATCCGAGAGCGTTAGAAAGTCATTGATTTTAAGCGTTCTGGGTTTGATATTTCTGCTATTTGCGGTTGCAATCAGTAGCACCAGCAAAAATTTTTTTTTTGGCACGGCAAGAAAAATAAGGGATAAAAATAAATGGCTTAGAAATAATTTCCTTTGGAGGCTTCTAATTCCTTATTGGAATGCATTTAAGTATAAAGTTTATCTACAACCGCAGAGCAAAGAATTTTTTAAGACCTATGAAAATCGAGTTAATTCCGTGGCTAATTTGCTTGCAGATTCGGAAAGCAAAAAAACATACTTGGCTATAATAGACTTTAGATGTACAGGAAATAAAAAAAATGTACCATGCCATGGCGAAGAGAATCAGTATTTTATAAATGATTTTTTCAAATATGGGAAAGAAGAAGTTTTAGTTGATTGCGGCGCATATACTGGCGATACTGTGGAGAGTTTTTTGAAGTTGCCTAATATGGAATACAAAAAAATAATATCGTTTGAGCCTGATGCTGAGAACTATAAAATATTGTCCAAAAAGTTTGAAGCAAATTCCAAAATAGAGGTTATAAACGCAGGGGTGTTTGACCGCGATGGCAAAATGAGTTTTTCCGAAACTGGGGATAGCGTCAGTTGCATACAGGAAGGCGGGAAGTCCAGCATAAACATAAGGAGCATAGACAGCGTTTGCCAAAAAGACGCTGTAACTCTTATAAAAATGGATATAGAGGGAGCGGAGCTGCCTGCTCTAAAGGGAGCAAAAGAGACCATATTGCGTTGCAAGCCAAAGCTGGCAATTTGCATTTATCACAGCGATCAGGATATGCTATCCATTGCGGAATACATTCATTCAATAGTTCCGGAATATAAACTCTATGTTCGCCAGCATAATAGAGATTGCTTTATGGAAACAGTTTTGTATGCCCAATTGTAAAATTTCCGTTATAGTTCCTGTTTATAATGTAGAGCTTTATTTGCCAAAATGCATTGACAGCATTTTGTTTCAAACTTATGAGAATCTGGAAATAATCCTTGTAAACGATGGTTCAACGGACAGCAGTGCAAAAATTTGCGATGAATACGCAGAAAAAGACAATCGCATAAAAGTTATTCATAAAGCAAATGGCGGCGTGGCAAGCGCAAGAAATGCCGGATTGAGAATATCCACAGGAGAATACATCGCTTTTGTAGATAGCGACGACTGGATAGAGCCAACCATGTATAGCGAGCTTTTGGATGTGTGTTTAAATAATGATTGCGATTATGTGGGTTGTTCCGCGCAAATTAGAGGAGGAACAAGCGGGCAGATTCGGTTTTTGACGGCGAATGCATATTTTGCGGATTATCTCAGCGGAGATATGTTTTTGACGGTTTGGAGCAGGCTGTGCAGGAGAGAGGTTTGCATAGAAGTGGAATTTCCGGAAAACAGGATTGTTTGCGAAGATGGTTTTGTGGCATTGCCTACGCTTGAAAATGCAAAAAAAATAGCCTTTCTGGAAAAACCGCTGTATAATTACAACCAAAGGGAAAATTCTTTCACAAGAGGAAAAATTACTGTTGCCAAATTGAAATGCTGGTTAGATCTTTATCACTCATGGTTCATATATTCTAAAAAAAACGGGAGAATTTTTGACAAAGCTATTAGAAAAAAATACAACGGACTCTTTGAAAAAGCTGCAAAAATTGTAAAAATTCCCGTGCCATATAAATTATTCGCATTGATCCCATTTTGTTTTGCAAGATTTGCAGTTAATATTTTGGCCAAGATATGAAAATAAAATTTGCCATAAAGCTTGCAGTCAGCGTTTTGCTTGTAGTTCTTATATTGTGGAAGTTTCCCGTTGAGGATATTATTGCAAATTTGCGCAATGCGAAACTCGGCTGGGTTTTGCTTTCGTTTTTGCTTGGGGAGCTTATTATCCTCAATCAAGCTTTTCGCTGGTATTATCTTTTGATTGTTCCAAAAGAACAAAAGCCGAAATTTGCCATGCTTTTGAAATACACGGTTGTAGGTTATCTGTTCAATCTATTCGCTCCTGGCGGTGTTGGCGCAGATGCTTATCGTTCCGTTGCTCTTGGCAAGGCGCATAATGTTATGGCTAGCAGCGTTGCCTCTGTTTTTGTTGCGAGAATTTTTGGACTTGTAGCTTTATGTCTGCTATTTTGGCTTGCCTTGCCGTATTCGGAGCAAGTTCCGGAGCAGGCAGTTTGGTTTGTGGCGGCAGCAACTCTGTTTTTGTTTGTTTTTTGCTTATGCATTTTGTTTAACCCTTTTAAAACTGGAAAATTTGGAGTTTTTGCAGAAAAACTGAGGAGCTATAGGAACTACCCGCTGAGTTTGCTTGCTGCGTTTTTTGGCTCTCTTTTAATGCAGATTCTCTCGGTTTTAATGTATTTTGCAGTATTTGAGGCTGTAGGAGCTTCAATATCCTGGACCCTGCTTTTTACAGCGATTCCCGTTGCTATTTTAATAACGGCCATTCCAATTTCATTTAACGGAATTGGCGTTAGGGAATGGACTTTGCTTTCTTTAACCGCTTATGCCATAGATTCTGAGCAATTGCTGGCTTCCATGCTTTTAGGTTATGCGGTGGTTATTTTGCAAGCTGTGCAGGGAGCGATTTTTCTACATTACCCACATGATAGAATTCGTGTCTAACACAAATTTTGCCCCGTCTTGCCCCAAGGCAGAGAAAATCGGCGAGCCTTTGCACCTGCAGCTTGGGCATAAAAGCGATATAAACCAGCCGTCTTTTGAGGAGATTTCTGCAAAGCTAAGCGGAACCAAGGCTAGAATAGAAGAATTGCTAAAACAATATCCGGCTAAGCAGGGCGCTCTTTTGGAAGTATTGTGGATTGCGCAGAGCGAGCTCGGTTGGGTTCCGCAGGCTGCGGTTAAATGGGCCGCTCAGATTTGCGAATGCTCTCCGGCCCACGCTTGGGGAGTTGCAACTTTTTACACGATGTACAAACACGCTCCAACAGGGCGTTTCCTTTTGCAGTTCTGCCAAAATATATGCTGCCACACCGCTGGGGCAGAAAGCATAATTTCCATAGCGGAAAAAAAATTAGGCATAAAAGTCGGCGAAACCACCAAAGACAATTTGTTCACAATAGTCAGGGTTGAATGTCTTGGCGCTTGCGGCAATGGTCCGGTTATGCTCGTAAATGACGATTTTGCCACGGACATAGCAGACGGCGAACTAGCAATGCCTTTGAACGTGGGTTTGAATGAAGAGAGACTTGACAAGATTATAGCATGGTGCAAAGCGAGAGCCGAAAAAATGCCGCAGGAACCAAAAAGAGACCCGCTAGGCGGCATTACAGGTGCTGTTCATGGCGAGCCTCAGGCTGTAAATTTTGCACCTGCTCCGCCTGCGCTTGGAGTTAAGGCTACGGCAGGGGAGAATGGAGTCAGCATTATTTGGAAAATCGCTCCGGAAGTCACGGCCCTCGCTGTGGAGCGCAAGAATGGCGGCAATTGGCAATCCATTGGGAATCCAGGCGTTAAAGACAAGGAATTTGTAGATGCGAGCGGCAAACCAGGCTGCGAATACCGCATAATCGCTACAAGTGGCGAGCGGGTCGCTAAACCCTCTGCCACGGTTCTTTCTTAGACTATTTCTTAAGCCCTTTTAAAGCTCCTTTCACTTTATTTTCAGCTTCTTTTTTCGCTTTATCTTCAGCTTCTTTCTTTTTAGCTGCAGCTTCTGCCTCCAGCTTTTTCTTCTGAGCTTCTGCTTCTGCTTTTAACTTGTCCGCTTGGGCTTTTGCAGCGGCTTCAAGCTTTGCTTTTTCTTCGTTTAGCTTCGCTTTGGCCTGATCTTTTACTTCGTTTATTTTTGCGGTTGCAAGATTTTTAAGGTCTGCAATTGGATTGGCCATTTTGCTTGCATCCAAAGTGACTTTTGGATCTGCAAAAGTGCCGCCTATGTTAAAGAATAAAAGAGCGTTGCCTTTTGAATCTTTTTGGTAAAGCGCAACAGGGCTTTTAGCAGTAAGGCTGTTCAAGCTGGAGCTTATGGAGGGGCTCATGGTATTTTGCATTTTCAAATTCAAAATGCCGTTAAAACCAACTCCGCCGCCAAATGCGAATTGACCCAGGGCATTTGCATTTACTTTTAGATCCTTAACCAAAAGCTGGCCGTCTTTTGCTTCAAACTCGGCTTTCAAATCATCAAAAGACATATCGCCTTTGTCGTTAATCGGCACTTTGTCTTTCAGCACTTTTTGGCCAGCGACTTCAAAACCTGAAATTGCGCTGCCCACTGAACCTAAAATTTTAGAACCCTTTAAGCTGCCGCTCGCAATCTGCACGGAAATCGGGCCAGTCAAGTTGTCGATAAAGTTTTGAGGCAAGCCTTTTGTGCTAACATCCATCTTCATGCTGAACTTTCCAAAAACCGTGTTATCCAAGTCTCTAATCTGCTTTGCAATCTCGGAATCTCCCGTTATATTGTTATTTCCGTTGGAAATAAAATCATTTGCCTCTACTTTGTCAACATTCAAAGCGAATTTCACATTTGCCGATTTGCGGTTGCTCAAATCCACCGCGACATTCGTATTGAAACCACCTGTGTATAGCTGTCCTTTGCCGGCAACGGTAGCTTTGTTGTTTGCGAAGTTGACTCCCAAGTTGAAATTGGAAAGGGTTAAATGCCTGAATACAGTTTTTGCCAAGTTTACATTTACATTAGCCACTACATCGGGCAATTCAGGATATATCTCCATTTCCGGGCTTTCTTCTGGCGCTGGTTTATTCGGATCGCCCGGCGGCAGCAGACGGTCAAGCTCAAGATTGGAAGAAGATACATCAACATTCACGTTTGTTTTTTTGCCAGCGGCAAGTTTTGGCATCACCATAGCCAAGTAGTCTTTTACAACAGCTTTTACCTTTACATCGGAATTTCCTATGTGCACGGCAGGTTCTGCGGAAATCTCGGTATTGGAGAATTTAACGGCGCCATTAACAGAAATAGCGTCTGGAATCAGCGGAGTTTTTACAGCTATGTTTTGCATATTTGCGCTTCCGCTCACAGATATGTTTTCCGGGCGTGCAGGGTCCAAAATGCCTTTTGCGCTTAAGTTGGCTTCCAAGTGCCCGCTGAGCGTGCTTATTTCCTTTATGGTAATCAATTTAGAGGCGAGCGCATATAAGGCTCCCAAATCAAGTTTTGTATTTGCAGACAAATTGTTCAGCATTGGTTGCTTGGAGAGCAAATTGCTCGCTTCGAGCAGAACGTTTGTGGGTTGTCCTGCGAGCTGGAATGTAAGCGGCTTTATGCTAACGGTATTTTCCGTAAAAGCTATGTTTCCTGTTAATGATTGAACACCGGCCGGAAGGTCGCTATGGCCAATGGCTATGTTGCTCAGAACCAGGTTTCCGCTTACAGGCGGAATTTGCTCTGGAATAATGGCTCCTTTAACGGCAGCATTGAAAGAAGCGGTTCCGCTCGCTGAGACTTTCGGAATTTCCGGGTTTATTCCTGCCGGGATTTCCTTTACGAGGGCGGCCAAATCTATTTGATTGGTTTCGACTTTCACGTCTGCGATTATTGTCTTTTCCAAAAATCTGTCAACAGTTCCGCTTACGTTTACATTTATGGATTGCAAGCCTGCCGAGAATTTCTGAATATTTACGTGTTGCACTCTCAGGTTTGCATTGATGTCCGTATTCAAAAATACGCTGATGTCGCCTTTGCGAACTCCAAGCCCGCCGTCTTCCAATGAAATTTCATTTAAGGTGAGGGCAGTTGATGTTTTAATGTTCTCCAGGGTTTTGTTCAGGGAGAGGCTGGTGCTCAAATCTATATCGCCCAGAATAATTTTTCTTTTTGCGGAAAGATCGTTGAAAATAACTTTTGCATCTTTTATTTCAAATGAATTCAAAGCCAGAGAGCCAGGCAATTCGATATTTGAGAGATCCAGCTTTGCAGTGTCTTTGGCAGTGGTATCTGGAGCGCCGCCCAAACCATCTATTGATGTTCTGCCGTCTGGCATAACTTCGTAGAGCAAGCTCAGGTTTTCAATTGAAATTTTGTCTATTGCAACTTGAAGCAGGAGCAATTTGGTGAGATCTATTTTGACAATGGCTTTGGGCAAGTCCAGCATTGGGTCTTTGCTAAATCCTTTTCCTGGATTGTTGGCAACCTTTATGTTTTCCAGGCTTATTCCCAGCGGCCATATACTAAAGCCAGCGCCGCCAACGGAGACCTCTCTGTGCAAGGTCTTTGTGGCCTGCTCCTCAACGAGGGCTTTTATTCTTTCTGGGGGGAATGCCTGTTTAATAGCAATAACTGCAGCAATCAGGGCAAGAACGAAGATTATGGCTAAGATGCCTGCGATTTTGAAGAGTTTTTTCATGAGGATTAATATAGAAAAACTTCAGTTGCACTCTTCGCAGTGTTGCCTGCTGAAAAAATTGAAAACTTTGTGCATGAATTTGCCAAAAGCGTAGGCTTCGTGAACTGCTTTGCCTCTGTAAGAATCCGGGAGCATCCAAAAAAAATCTTTCACCTTAGGGACTTCTTTTACAAGCGCATCTATAGCTTCTTTGCCATGCAAAATCTCTCCGCTTGAAAGTTCCAGCTTGAATTCCTGTGCTTGCTCGCCTTCCGGAAAAGGAATAGTTTCAACCTCGTCGCTCAAGTTCTTTTGCAACAACTTGGCATAAGAACGGCAAACAGGGCAGTTTGAGTCAAAGTAGAGTTTCAAAGTTTTGCTTCGTCAACTAATTGCTTATAACTTTTGCCATTAACATAATTTACATCTCTGGGATGGCTTGTCAGAGTTTGCCCGCTTTTTGCTTTTGCTATACGTTCATTGTTATCCATAACTCTTTTGCAAGATGGCGGATGAGTGCTGAACACGTCTGTCCAAGATCCTTCCTCTTTTAGGTCGCAGGTTTCATCAACTTTATTGTAAGTTTTCAGGGCTCTGCCAAAAAAATCTCCCAAGCCTTTAGAGGAAATGCCTATTTTATCAGTATAGACGAAAGCTATCGCATCCGAAGCGGACTCGTCTTCCTGACCGTTTTTGGTAAGCCAAAAATTTGCGCCGAGCAATCCTATAAGCCCTGCAATTCCGTCTCCCAAAAACACGCTTATAATTGCGGAGGCTCCGGCAGATTTAACCATTCTATCGCGGCTGTGATGCAGCACAACGTGCCCTATTTCATGGCCAAGAACAGATGAAAGTTCGGATTCGGTTTGGAAGTCTTTTAATATTTCGGTGTAAAAATAAATATACCCTCCTGGCACGGCAAAGGCATTTTTAGTCTTGCTGCTTATTATTTTGAATTCAAAGAAATTATCCTTGGTGCATTTTTGCTTGCCATTGCTGCCGCATACGCTGCTGCTCGGCAAAATACCTTCCAAATCGTCTTTGGAAATCACATTTATAATAGATTTTGCTCGGGCTTGAAGATAATCGTAAAGCGTTGTTTGTTCGGGGGTTTGCGGTGTAAAAATATACTCGCCCGCTTGCATAACGCTTTTGTCTCCAACCTTTATGAGGCTGTCAAATTCTCGCCCCATTTTCTTCTCATCGTCTTTGCCAATTATAAGCTCTTCCCAGCTATGCATTCCGCATGCCTGAAAAAAGACCACAAATATCAGCGAAGCTGCCCAGAAAAATTTCCATTTGTTAGACATAATTTACCTCTTGCGTTAATTTAGAAATTACAGCCCACCACTCTTCGCAAACGAGTTCTTCGCAAACAGCCAGTCCCGCTTCTTTGAACCAGTCCAGAATAAAGTGCTTTTCGCATTCAAGCTGGCCGCTTAATATAAATTCGCCGCCTGGTGCCAAAAGCCGCTCAATATCCGCTCTCATGGGCAGAACTTCAGTGCGAATCATATTGCAGAGTATAATGTTGAATTTTGCGTTTTCATTAAAGGAGTCCAAAAAACCAAGAACGGTATTATGCGATTCTCCATTTTGTTCAAAGTTTTCTTCAATGCAAGAGAGTGTCAGCGGATCTATTTCGGTTTGAACTGCAAACTTTGCCCCTTTTTTCAGGGCGAACAGCGAAAGAATGCCTGTGCCTGTGCCTATATCCAAAACGCTTTTGTCTTTGAAATTCACATTTTCCATTAAGCGTGCGACCAACGCTGTGCTGCTGTGCTCGCCTGTGCCAAAGGCTGTTTTAGCTTCCAGCTCCAACACAACGCTATTGGGTGCATCAAAATTTACCCAGGGCGGGCGCACCCAAAGGCTTTCGCTGACTCTAACCGGGGTTTGCCGCTCGCGCCACCATAAATCCCAGTCCTTGGCTTCCTCTTTTCCGCATTCAAAATTCAAATGCGGAAACTCGGCGACAATACGGTCCAGTTCTTCTTTTGAGTTCATGTAAAATTTGAAAGCGACGTTGCTGTCTTTCTCAGCTTCAAGCTCTTCCAAGCTTGCAACTCCAGCTTCAAAAAGGTTGAAGCTTTCCAATTCGTAATCTTCTATTTTGCAAAAACCGGTTGCCCAATAGTTGTAATTCTCAACTTTCAACTAGCCAATTCCAGGGGTTTTCCAGAAATTCGGAGCTTCGCGATCTTCCCAGCGAAGCCTTCCCTGCCCAAGCCACTTTTTTATGGACGCTAAATGCTCGCCTGTGTTTGGCGCATCCGATTTTTCCAGATCTTGTCGCGTTTTATCCATAACGTTCAAGTAATCGTAGGCTTCTTTCGCTTTTCCAAAGTAGAGATGAAGATTAAACAATATATACAGGGTTTGGCATTCAAGATCTATTTTTGGGAAATCGGATATGTAATATGCCGTTTTGAAATGCTCCATTGCTATTTGCAAGGGAAGGCGATCGTCCATGCCAACTTGCCTGCAAAGAAGCCCTATGCGGGTCCAGTAATTTCCGCGCTTGAAATGCGCTCCCTGAATTTTTGCGCCTACTTCGGTTTCTGCGCGAATATCTGCGAATTGATAGCTGACTATGGCGGCAGCGTGGCTTCTTGGAAGTTGAAACAAAGCATCGCCAATTCCGGTTTTTTCAAAAAAAGCTTTTCGCTGATCGGTGGCTTCTTTTATTTCTCTAATTACCTGCGGAGATTGCGCAAGCTGGCTTTTTTGATTTTCCCTGGTNGTTCTGTTGTAGAGCACAAAATCTTTGCGATCCGGGCTGGCGAGAAAGCATCCGCTGCANACGGTTACGCTGGCTAGCAGATAATTGATCTCTTGNTATTGCCCTGTTGATTTATATACGGGAGCCATAAAAGGGTCGTTCAGAACGGAAAGCGATTTTGCTCTCAGTTCCTGAGAGTTCAAGCCCCACTTATTGCAAATCGGGCAATCTACGACTCTT
Organism: Candidatus Fibrimonadales bacterium; assembly: GCA_009788135.1. Lineage (GTDB taxonomy): Bacteria > Fibrobacterota > Fibrobacteria > Fibrobacterales > Fibrobacteraceae > Fibrimonas. The sequence goes on along the minus strand of WQSA01000040.1, from coordinate 2,591 downwards.
GGATAGAGCGGAGATTCTCTAGTCGGGTCGCCAACCGGAGTCTCAAAAGCTTTATCGTTGAATTTAAAAACGATGTCCATTACATTTTTGGGAGCCTCTACCTCAGGCTCTCNGGTCTGTTCAGNCCCTGCNTCAGTCTCTGCCGAACCTGCATCCCCGGCATCCGGGAACTCNGCTCTTATGGACTGAATGTTTTTCATGTTGATTTCAGTGCCAAACTTTGCGATGTAGGCATCCGCCATTTCGCTGTGATTTTTGAATAGCACCAACAATCTGCGGTGAATCTCTTGCGTGTCGCTCATGTTCAGAAATATAGTAAAATTTTGTCGAGCCAAAGCCAACCTTCGCCATTTAGGGCAAGGGAGTCTCCGTTTAGGGTTAGCCACTTTCTTTTTATAAAAGGTTCTGCCTTCTCAAGGTCGAATTTTTTCCCGAATTCCTGTTCGTAGCTTGTTAGCGATAAGCCTTCCCTTGTTCTCAGGGCTAGCCAAACGGCTTCTATTTCTTTTCCATAACTATCTGGAATATCTTGAGTTATCTCAGTTTTTGAACATCCGTTCCTGACCCATTTTTTCCATTGAAGGTATTTCCCGTCAACATAGCTGCGAATTCCGTTCAAATAGCTGTGAGCCGAGGGTCCTGCTCCCAGATATTGTCCTCTTTTCCAATAAACCAGGTTATGTTTACTTTCATGTCCAGGCTTTGCAAAGTTTGAGATTTCGTATCTGCAAATTCCGGCAGTTTGCAGGATTTCCGTAGCTTTCAGGTACATTTCCGGGTATAGCTCTTCGGGTTGCGGCGGAAGTTTTGAGTTTTTTTTAAGGGTTAATCCGTAAAAGCTTATGTGATTTAAATCCATATTTATCAGATACTTAACGTCGTTTAGAAAATCTTCCGTGCTTTGATTTGGCAGGCAAAACATCAAATCGCAGCTTCCGGTTTTAAAGGCGGAGTTTAATTTTTCCAGAGCGTTCATGGCTATTTTTGCCGAGTGTTTCCTTCCGAGCATTTTGAGCAGGCAATCGTTTAGGCTTTGCGCTCCGAGGCTAAATCGGTTTACGCCAAAATCCAGAGCGAGTTTTATTTTTTCATCGGTTACTTGCTCCGGATTCCATTCCATTGTGAATTCGCCATCTGTTTTCAGAGCGGAGAGCAGTTTTTTCAGGTTATTCACGCTTAGGGCAGATGGCGATCCTCCGCCTATATATATGGTATTGAAATCAGCGGCAGATTTTAGCTCCTGCAAAACCAAATCCACATATTCATCGTGCAGTCTTTGCGGCGCAGGCATTGCGCAGAAGTCGCAGTAGTTGCATATTGATGTGCAGAAAGGAACGTGTATGTAGAGCGATGGCACTTGATAGAAATTAGAAAATCGCTGGCTGATTTTTCTAGATTAGCGTTTATGCCCACCACACCCATGCAAAGAACTTATCCATACGGCAACACAAACCGGTGGCTTAACTATGTGTACGTTTTTTCCGGGGCGGTTCAAAGTGCCAATTCGCAGATTTACAGATGACGCTATAAAAAAACTTAGAAAATTCAAAATAACATTTCCACAAACAGAAGACTTTGATTCTTAAAAACAGCTAAGTTCGCCTTTGCCACAATTGCTAGTTTCAGCAAAGCAGCGTTAAGAAATGTAAAACCCGCTCATTCTGCCATAATATTGCGAATATGCTCAATTTCTTTAATAAAATCTTCTTTTGTTGGCAAATACAGCTTATATTGGCTTGCCATTATTGTCTTGTTGCCTTTCGGAAGCGAATACTTTACTACAGAATCATTTTTGCCGGCACATAAAAGAATGCCTATTGTAGAATTCTCATCCGGCAACTTTATCTCCCTGTCATAATAGTTCACATACATTTGCAACTGGCCTAAATCTTTATGGCTAATCTTATCTGTTTTTATATCAATCAACACAAAACAGCGGAGCAACCTATTGTAAAACACCAAATCTATGAAAAACTCGTCATCTTCCAGCAAAATTCGTTTCTGCCTTGCGACAAAAGAAAAACCATTGCCAAGCTCAAGCAAAAAATTCTGCAAATTGCTAATTATGGCTTTCTCCAAATCTTTTTCATAATACTCGCTTTCTCTTTTTAAATCTAAAAATTCCAAAACCATAGGATCCTTAATTATTTCATTTGGGTTTTCCGGTATTCTTTCTTTGCGAGCAACAGCCAAAACTGCTTTTTTATTGTTGCTCAACAGCAGCCGCTCGTATAAGCCAGAATTTATCTGCCTCTCCAATTCCCTGCCGTTCCAAGCGTTATGCAAGGATTCAAGCTCATAGTATTCACGTTTATCGGGATCGTCAATGTGAATCAGTAGTTTATATTGCATCCAGTTGAATTGTGTCCGCAGTGCGGACACAATTGGGTACATTCTGTGAAATTGCCTTGCTCTAGCCAGTTGCCTATGAGAAAATCCGCTTCCAAACTGTGGCTCTAGCTTTTCCGCTAGGTTTTTTAGTAGGTAAGCTCCGTATTCTGCCCGTTTTTTGCCTTGTTGCTCTTCAACAAAAATTCTCTCGCCTAGCTTCCAATACATAAGAACTCGCTCAAAATCAACGCTACGAATAG
>WQSA01000039.1 GCA_009788135.1 Candidatus Fibrimonadales bacterium | reverse complement strand
CAGCATTGGCATTCAATGTGCCCAAAATACTCTCCAACAAAAACAAATGCTGAGGTGAGAAACACAATATTAGACCAAGCCCAGCAATGGTATTCCAAAGCTATTAAATGCAAAAAAGAGAAAAAAAACGCAGAAAGCCTTTTTGAATTGGGAAAATTATGCCACATGATTCAAGACAGTTTTGTGCTTTCGCATAGTTGGCGCAGATATGTTGGTGATGAATTTTTTTTGGAGATAAGTAAAATTGAGCAGAAAGATAACGGAAAGATATGGACTTTTCAGGATTACGAATGTCAAGACGGCAATTACCATGCATTGGCAGATTGCCCAACGCAAAAAATAGACATCCAAACCATAGGTTACAAAAGAGCAGAAAATGCCACAAAAGAAATTATGCAAAGATATGCATATAATTTAGAATGGCATGAATGTTATTCGGCGATAACTCCGTTAAGAGATTATTTAAGCAAAATCTATGAAATATGCAGCAAGCGTGAAAATTTGCCAAGCGGCGGAAGCCATCCATGGTTTCAAAAAAATAATCTATATTCAAGGGAACACGTTCAGAAGCTCATGACGCACTTCAGCTTGGAGATTGAATAATGCCATCATTTATAAGAAAAGCTTGCGAGATGCTTGAGAAGCGCGGCGAGCTTATTCGCGTAAAAGAGCAGGTGTCTCCGAATTTGGAAATGGCCGCAGTTGCCCGCAAAGCGTTTGCAAGCGGCGGCCCTGCGATCTTTTTTGAAAACGTGGAAGGAAGCAAGTTCCCAGCCGTATGCAATTTGTTCGGCACCGAAAAAAGGGCAAACCTGTTGCTAAAGCGCAATTTTTTGAAAATGATGCCAATGCACTCGCTTACAAAACCCGTTATGCAAAGCAAGATTGCTCTCTCCGACTTGCCGCAGATAAAATGCTGGCCCAGAGACGGCGGCGCATTCTTAACCTTACCTCAAGTCTTGACCATAAAACCGGGCAAAAAATCCTGGCTGCATTCAAACTTGGGAATGTACAGAGTGCAGATAAGCGGCAACGATTATATTCAAAACGAGGAGTGCGGACTGCACTATCAAATTCACCGAGGAATAGGAATTCACCACAAAGAGGCGCTTGAGCGCGGCGAAAAACTGAAGGTGAGCATTTTTATAGGCGGCCCGCCAGGGCACGCTCTAGCCGCTGTTATGCCGCTTCCAAACAAGATTCCGGAGCTGGCTTTCGCTGGAATGTTTGCAGGAAGAGCGTTCCGTTATGCGTGGCACAAAGAGTGGTTTATTTCCGCTGAGGCTGATTTTTGCATTCTGGGCGAGGTGCAAAGCGATTTGAAACCCGAAGGGCCGTTTGGCGACCATTTGGGTTATTACTCCGAAACGCATCCTTTTCCTTATCTAAAAGTGCATAAAGTTTTTGCGAGAAAAGACGCTGTATTTCCTTTCACCGTTGTTGGCCGCCCTCCGCAGGAAGACACAATTTTCAGCAAAATAATCCACAAAATCACCAAACCGCTGCTCCCCTTTGTGCTTCCCGGGGTGCATGAGGTAAACGCTGTGGATGCGGCAGGCGTTCATCCTTTGCTTTTGGCACTCGGCAGCGAGCGGTATTTGCCGTATGAAAAGCGCGAGCCTTTGGAATTGTTAACGCAGAGCAATGCGATTCTGGGTTTTGGCCAGCTTTCGCTTGCGAAGTATTTGTTTATTGCGGCAAAAGAGGATGACCCGAATCTCTCCGTGCATAATATCGCAGCGTTTTTGGAGCATATTTTGCGAAGAATAAATTTTGAGCGTGATGTAAACATTATAAAAAGCACAAGCATAGACACTTTGGATTATACCGGAACTCGTTTGAATCGCGGTTCAAAGGCGGTGTTTGCAGCGGCTGGCGAGCCATGCAGGGAATTGGGCTGTGCCGGGCCTGTGAAGGGAATTTTGGTCACTCAGCATATCGTCTGGGCAACCCCACGTGATTGCCCCAACTCCGCAGAAAAATTCCCTCTTGTAATTCTATGCGACGATGCTGAATTTACGAATAAGAATTTGGAAAATTTGCTTTGGGTTGCATTTACCCGCTCAAACCCCGCGAGCGATATTGCGATTAAGGATGGGCAGATTGTGATTGACGCTAGGATGAAGGAGGGATATGCGCAAAGTCTTTAGATGCAAATTTAGCTTTGCATAGAGGGTCTAATGTTAGAGGGCTAGCATTTTTCTATATTACAGCAACTAATATTTTCGGAATATAGCTCAGCCTGGTAGAGCGTCTGCTTCGGGAAATGCTAAGGCGATTTTTTAACAAGCTCGGATTTTATCGCACTCTTAGCCACAAACCCCTAAACAATCGGAGAGGTTGAATTTTCAAAAGTGAAAGATAATGCCGTTTTGAGTGTCTAAAATTTCACTTTTTTACTATATTTTTGTTGTACATTGGTTGTAACTTTACTGGAGTACATTTACTGGAGTACATTGAGAGTATGGCAAGTATATCCGTCACAATTGGACAAATACGAGAGCGTCGTGCGGGACGTGGCAGGCCTATGTATTATTGCCTTGACATTAAAGAACCGCAATATCTGAAATTAGCCCTTAGAGCTCACGAGCTTATTATGGGAACTCTTGCGCCCAAGGTTCGAGAAACGATAACAGCTAAAGAAATGAAGTCAGCAGTGCAGGCATACTTAGCTTTTGATAATGCTGGAAAAAAAGCACTTTTGGAAAAAATAGCATTGTCTGGCTACGGTAAGAACGACGAAAAACCAGAAGTTTCTCTTGAGCAGCTTGCGGAAACTTGGTTTGAACAAAAAAGAGTGCAGGGCGTTACAGATAAGCAGCTTGAGGCTATGCTTCACGAAAAGAAAATTATTCTTGATTTTTTCTTCACTTTAGGGTTGCGAACGATCGTTGATTTAAAACTGGACACCGCTTATACATTTTTGGCTTGGCGAAGCACGGCAAATTACAACAACAGGCAAACGCGAATAAGTGCAAGCACAATGAAGCATAATTTGCAAACATTGAAGCAGATGGCTAAAGTTGCGGCCCGGAATGGATGGTTGCCAAATGCCACTCTTTGGGATGACGTGGAAGTTAAAATCATTGCCGGTGTTAATACCAAGATCGTCGAACCGCTGTCCGTTGATTTGCAAAGGAGAATCCTGGCATTTTTGAAAAACGCAAGAAGCGAATTGCATGATTCGATTTTGTTTTTGTTGCTTACTGGAATCCGGGTTGGGGAACTGGACAATATAAAGCCGGAAAGCATAAGGGGGAATGGAATTGTTTTGCACGGCGAGGCTGTTGGCCGAAATAAGCCTATTAGCGGAAAGACTGCTGCCGCCGCGAGAACTTTGCCGGTTTGTCCTACCATCGCTGAAATATTCAGGCGGGGGCACGTCTTTAAGATTTCGGCGGCTAATATTTCCCTAGCACTTAAGCGCAATCCTTTTGTAAAAGCTTTTCCTGGCATCCATCCGCATAGGTTCAGGCACACTTTTGCGGTCAACAAGCTGCTTTCCCAGGCAGCTACTTTGCAGATGGTGAGCTACCAGTTGGGGCATTCCGATATAGGTACTACAGCCAATCTTTACGGGAAATTCGTTCCGGAGCATTTTAAGGTGGGTTTTGAGGAGGCTATTAAGGAGCGGCGGGAGTTGGTGGAGTGGTTGGAAAATTTGTATTTTTTGTAAAGAGGTATTTATGCAGCTATTACCGGTTCAGGAATTTTACAAGTCGCCAAGGACGGCTATATCTTCACTTTCGAGAAAAGGGAAGGTAGTTTTAACGCATAGAGGCAAGCCGTCTGTATTTTTGATAAAGACAAATAGCAAAAACTTTGAGAGGCTGTGCGAGCAATTGCAGCAGATGGAAGCGTTGCAGGCTATAGATGAAATGCATGAGATTTCTGAAAAAAACGGAAACTCAAAAATGAGTTTGAAAGAAATAAACGAATTGATTGCAGATGTCAGAAAGTCAAAGTGAATCTAATTTGGAGTCTAAGCCGGCTATTAAAGTAGTTTTAGATACGAATGTTTTTGTTTCATCTTTAATAGGCGGAAAAGGAAATTGCGCTGCTATAATAAAGCTTGTAGTGACGCAAAAACTTCAGCTTTATTACAGTGCTGAAATTTTAGCGGAATGTAAGCGGGTTTTTGATTATGCGAGATTAGCCTTTACCGCTCGCCAAACGAAGCCGCTTTTAAATATAATTCTTAATCAAGGCATCATATTTGAGCCGGAAAAAAGTGCAATTAAAATAAATGATGAAGATGATAGGGCTTTTTATGATGCCGCAAAACAGAGCGATTCCCTTTTGATTACCGGAAATTTGAAGCATTATCCAAAAGAAGATTTTATTATAAATCCTGCGGATTTTTTAGGAAAACATTTTCCGGAACATCTAGTTAAGCCTAAGATTAAGTCTAAAGCTTAATCTTTCAATTCCCTCCAAGCTTTCCATTCTTCAAGATGCGGTTGGCGGCGGCTTCGCGCCTGGGGCGGTGCGGCAAATAGCTGGATGTAAACTAACCTTTACTTGCTTTCTTTTATTAAATCTACCATGCTTCCAGCATTAGGCATTTCTGGAGTTGAACCTTCTTTTAATAGCCCAGTGTCGGACCTGCTAAATAAAGATGTTATTATTAAAGGCCTTTCGCTATCTTGTATTAAATTTGAATTCTTCATTGATATGTAAAACCTAGTTAGTCGTTCCCGCTCCGTTGCATCTTTTGAGAGATGAAAATTACTTAGAGCAAGTTTAATTGTTATCCGTAATATGTAAATTCCAACGCTTGTTATTACGGTTAAAATAAGAGCTTGTCTTACTATATTGAATAAACTTGTTTTATCAGTTATCTCTTCTAAATTCATAACTAAATATGACATTAGTGCTATTATTATAACGCTAATAATGCTACTTAGTATAAGCCAATTTCTTCCGCTCACTCCATACTTTACCGACATTAAACCCCAATCTTTTGCGGGTTCTTCAAATGCTATTTTTTCTTTATAGTTCTTTTCAAGTTTTTCAAAAGTCTCTTTTTCAGTTTTTATAAAGGCATCTGACTCATTTTTCATTTCTTCAAGTTTATTAATATGAGCGTTTTGCAATGACGAAAGCTCATCGTTTAGTTTATTTTTAGTTGATGTCAAATCTGCTGTAAAAATATTTAATTCACCTATAGCGTCTTTTGCTGTTTCTTGAAATTCTTCTTTTAAATTTCCGATAGAATTTAATAATTCTTTTCTTGTATTCATATACTCAAAACCGTAATGCATGCCTTTGTGCCAAAATGGCTTTTGACAATCTGAATTTATAGAATAATTATTATTGTATATTGAATTTTGAATTGCAAACATAAATCCTTTAAAAAAGTGCTCGGGCTCTTCTTTGAATTTAACAAAGAAATCTTTTGCCAATCTAGTCTTTGAACTTATTTGGCAACCTTGTAAAATACCAACTACATTTGAGATTAAACTTGAATTTGTATTATTTAAAGCGTCTCGAAGTTGCGAATCGGCTGCATTTAAGCTTTGATGATAGTTATTAACTATATGATTTTGGTAAATACCCCAAAAATCTCTTTCTTCTAAAATGTATTTATGCAACTGCTTTGCGTTTTTTATTGTCATATCTGGGATTGTCTCTAAATCTTTCAAATAGTCTGGTTTTGTTTTTATTTGAAAGTTTTTTTCTTTTATGTAATTATCTGCCCATTCTGGGTATTTGTCTAGTAATCCGCTTGTAGGTTGGATTGGCATAGTTTGCTCCTTGGTTAAGAATTTTGTATTGTGTTGCAGGTCATAAACTAATCCTTAAACGTCAAAATATTCTTTAACTAACTCATTGGCTGTACATTCAACCATTTTAACGCTCTTCGCTCCACATGATTTCATAAGACTTTCAATTTTAGTTTTAGCCAAGTTTTTTATCGTTCCATAAATTTCTTTTCCAGAAAGAATGTTACTACCTTGGTTAATTTCAAGTACATCTAAATTTTCTTTCAAATATCCAAAACCTAAGAAAAATACCCTATTACTTTCCAGAAAGTATTTATTTATTTCACTATAAACATTCTTAAATTCATCTTTTTTATCCCATACAGTCCTAAGTCTAGTAAATTCTATGTCGTTGAATTCACTTCCAAATTCAAATTTATCTAATTTTCCTAAATCTCCATGCACATGAGTAATATCCATACAGTTTACAACCATATGGAGTCCATTACTGCGATGACATTTATTTTCGGATGTTAAGTAATTTAAAATACAATATTCAAAAATTCTATCATAATTAAAAATTATAAATTTTGACTTTAAAAAGTCATTTAAATTATTTTTTCTATCGGTATAAGTACATAAATATTGTATCCAATCAATATCACTCTCAACTTCTCGCTTACGGTATCTTCGTTCGTAAAATAATATAATTTTAGACAAAATCATTTTCGTCATATTAATTTCATATATGTCGGTTCGATTTCTAAGGAAATCGTCTACTGACGGAGCTTGAGATTTACTTAGTTCATCTAAAGCATTATTAAAAATTTTAGCAACACGAGGATCGTCCGTACCTATTCTAGACATTTCCTTCCTTAATTCAAGATTCTCCTCCATTATTTCCGCTTCAGGATCTTTCAGAGGATAGCTCTTCTTTTTTAATCTATCTATTTCACTTTGATGTAATTGCTCCGATTTATTCATTAGTGTTTTTAATCCCTTCATTTTCTTTAGCAATTCGTATCCAGTCGGAAACCCATAAGGCTTACTTGCACCAGCACCGATTATAAACAAATCACTCATAATCATTTCTCCTTCACGCTCAAAACGGCTTCATTATCCTTAATCATTTTAAATCCTCTATTGATGAAAATTTATTAAAAAAATCTTTGCACGTAGTGTCATATAATTTAATATCATTTTTATCAACATTAAAAGTTTTAGAAATATTTTCGGTTAGATTTTCTTTTAAATTTTTATCTATTTTATAAGCAGTTCCAAAAACTTTCTTTTTCTTTTCTTGATTCATAATTCGAGAAAGTAATTTCATATTTACTGTATCATATCCAAAGCCTAAGAATACTATTGATTCAGCTTCATAAATGCGAGGGTTGCAATTTCTTACGTGTGGATATAAGTTTATACGTTCCGTATATGTTTCAATTTCTTTTGACCAATTTAATAACGAGTAATTTTCTTTAGCAAATTCAGATTCTTTTGGTAAACTGCCATACATATGCTCAATGTATTTAGAAAGATCAGAGTTAGACTCAAATAGCAGGATAGACATATAATCTAAATATTTTTCTATATTTCTTTCATAATTAAATGTCATTATTGGTATCCTAGGAATTCTTACTTTTACGTCGCTTTCGCTTAAATGTTTTGTTACGAATTGAAAAAATGACTTAAGCCAATGATCTTCCGTTCTTAATGCATTTTTCGCCGAGAAAAGGGAATCTTTATTAAATTCTAAATTCAATATAGCCTTTGCAATAGCAAAATTTCCTACGCTTTTTACATATTCATTAAATTCACTATAAAAGCGTATACAGCCGTCTACTGTTTGGAAATGGTCTATTTTTTTATTTATAGTATTGCAGGCGTCTATTAATTTTTGTTCATCTTTCTCTTTTTTGCATAAAGAAGTTAAATTGATATCGTGAAAATCTAAATTGTTGGTATCTAGAATTTCTTTTATTTGCATTTTCAATTCATCTCCATTTGGATAGCCAAATTCAATACTAGCACCAGCTCCTATCACAAACAGCGGAAGTTTTTCATCATCATCAAATCTCGTATTTGTACGATCTGCGTTGTCTTCTTTTTCTAATTGTTCTTTAGTTGGAAGCATTTCATTTCTCCTTCACATTCAAAGCTACTTTAATTTCCTAGAATTTCACTATTGTATTTATCGAAGTCTGGCTTGTCTCTCCTTTCTTGCTCGTGTACTTTCCGCTGCCTCTAATATGGCAACCTTTTTTTCCAACTCAACAACTCGATCTTCTAGAGTTGGAGTAACCTTAGTCTTTACCACATTTTCTTCCATCTTAAACCTCCTGTTTAATTTGTTTCATAAGCCCGGTCAAATGTTTAGCAAGTACTTCGCAAACTCTTTTTTCAAATTCACCCTTAGGGGGGAAGGTCTCTTCTGGGTTAATATGATGTTTTTTTCTGTAATCAATTCCGAAAAGTTCCTCAACCGTGGCTCCATTCTCTAGAAGCTTTTGGATAATTTTAAACCCCTGCGGTTGGCTTTTGCCAGACTCCCAAAGAGAAATACTAGCCTGATCGACTTCTAGCATTTTCGCCAAATCAGCCTGTTTCCAGCGCATCCTATGCCTGAAATCCTTAATTCCGTTATGCACTTCCTTCGTTTCCATATCCTATTTATCGGCAAAATAGGAAAAAAGGGTAAAAAAATAGGGAAAATACAAGAAAAATGTAAAAAATTATATTTTTTTGTACTATTTTATAAATTTATTTATATATTATGAGTATGGACAAAGTTAATATTAAGAATTTCATAGACAGAAAGGCTGTATCTGTTACTATATCGCCTGCTGTTTATGATATGTTGGAGCTAGAAAGCGCTAGGCTTACTAGCCAAGGGTTAAAAGCGAGCTATCGCGAGCTTGCAGACAAGGCTATTATTGCAAGCTATGGAAATCAACAACAAAAGCCTGCGGCGCAGGTTTAACCAAAGGAGATGAATATGTCCATTTTTTCCAAAAAAAGCAAAATAGAAGTTGCCCAGCCCATTGCCCCAGTTGATTATAAAGGTGATTGCCCTATCGCTAGGGCAAATTCAAATATCCATGAGGAAATTAAAGTCCTTAGGAATTATTTGAAAGAGGAATTCTCACAGCTTCGTCTTGGAGGACTGACTGAAGAGTTTGAAAAACTTAGGGAAAAACTTAAGGAGCAGAATTCAAACTTAGATGAAATTGAAGGAAAGTGCCCATGTACTACTGATAAAACTCGGGATATAAGGCGTAGGTTGGTTTTAAATGTGCGATTGGGCTGCATATGCAGTGACTCTTGCAAATATCCAAGAGCTTGCGACTGTGCAAAATCATATGAGTGGCAGATTATTTAACCAAAGGAGATGAATTATGGCAGTAGAAAAAGGCAAGACGGCTAGCAATGGCAAAAACGAAAAGACTATCGTTATCACGAGCATCGCTAGCGATCTCGTTGACAATGAGATTCTTCGGTTGGAAGCTTTAGGGATTCCAGCTTCGATAAAGGGCGTTGTTAGCTCTGTATTGGTTAAGGTTTTGGGAGCCTCAGCCGTAAGCTCGGAGGGTGGGATATGAAAGGCGAAAATTATACCCCAACCTGTTGCGATAGCTGCAAGTACTGCCAGCTTCGCTTCGTCAAGCGCGCAATGGATAATAGCTGGCGTTGCCGCTTGATGAAATACAAAGATTGCTACGATGCAACCATAAAAGATTTTTGTGTAGCTCAACACTTGCCAACTTGGTGCCCGCTCTTAAAACAGAAAAAGACAAACAGGGAGGGTGTATGAAAGTGATACAGAAAAAGATTGAAGCTTGCGATTTTATAATTGATCTATTGGACGAAGAGCATGAAACAGTCAGTGCTAAATTCGACGCTGCTCAAGAACAGATTGTCGAACTGTTAAGCAATGCTGCTTGTCCATCTTTAGATGTAAATCTATCCGATGAAGAATGGAATGAAAGAGTAAGAATAAATGATTTAATTGCGGAGCAAAGGAAAGATCTTAGGAAATCCGCTAACGAATATCTATCAGAGATGTTAATTATAGGAAAGCTAAGACGCAAAGTTTACAAAATGAAAACAGAACTGGAGGTGTTATGATTGACAAATGGCAAAGCGTTAGGGAAACTGCAAGAAAGTGCATTGATCTTCATTTTAGAAAACCCAAACCTTTTCTCTCTGAAATGCGTTTTAAAGATTTAATTTTGAACTCCCTTCTATGCGATGATGTTGGATATGCGGATAGATCTTTGCGAATGATTAAAGCTAAACTGGAGGCGTTATGACTCCAGAAGTTGAAGAAAATTGCATTTTGCTTGAGTCTGAAGTTTGGGCGTACGCTAGATTTACAGCACGTCTATGCTACTCCCTTTTTGATACTTTGCAAGGTCATATTACTAGAGAAATCTACTTAGAAGATATTGGAGAAGTGGAATTATGAGATTATTAAAATACCTCCAAGATACTACCTTTGACGAAACTAAAAAGGCTGGGGTTGTTTGCGGCTGTTTGCCTCATAAATCGTTTGTCACTATTTGCGGCGATGAATTCCCTAAAAAAACTAAATGGCAAATAGATGATAGCGATGAATCGAATAATGATGATAAAGTTACCTGCATAAAATGCAAGCGAGTAATCGCATTTATAAGAGGTGAAAATGAATAAATCAAAAATAGAATGGTGCGATCGTACTTGGAATCCAATAACCGGTTGTTTGCATAAATGCAGATACGAATATTGCTATGCCGCAAAACAAGCGAAAAGATTTGCATTATCGCCGGAGCTTGGCGAACAGCATAAGGGGTGTTATAAGTGTTTTGGGGCTAATAGCGGAACTGTAGGCGGCGTAAAAGGTGAAGCTAAAATTTACGCTCTTGATAAACCTATAAGAGAGCCTGTTTTTGCAAAAAATGAACAAATCTCTAGATTAAAAATAGTCTCATATCCGTTTGGATTTGAACCCACCTTCCGTAAATATAAATTATTCCGTCCGCAAAAAATAAAGCAACCGCAAAAAGTGTTTGTTGGTTCAATGAGTGATATGTTTGGCGAATGGGTACCAGACAAATGGATTGTAGAAATTTTTGAAGCCTGCGCAAAAGCTCCATGGCATAAGTACTTGTTTTTAACGAAAAATCCAAGCAGGTACATAAAACTCGCAGAGCAAGGAAAGTTATTATGCACGAAAAATGTTTGGTATGGCACTTCCATAGAAGGAAATTTTCACTTGGAAACTTACAGGCTTTTTGAATTACAAAAGTTAATTTATAATACTTTTGTAAGCATAGAGCCGCTAAAAAATACATACATTGAATTTTCTCGCATTCCCAAATGGGTTATAGTTGGAGCTGAAAGCAGCAATAGAAAAGATAAAACTGTGCCAAAAAAAGAATGGCTTGATTTTATTATAGAGATGTGCGATTTCTACAAAACGCCGCTTTTTATGAAAAATTCTCTAAAATCAATTTGGAGTGGATGCCTAACGCAAGAATATCCGGAGGAATTGGAATGTTAAACAAATTAGCGCAAGAAGTGCATAAAGTTGCAAAAGAACACGGCTGGTGGGATAATCCGCTAACTTTCGGCGAAATCATCGCTCTTGTCCACTCGGAGCTTTCCGAGGCTCTGAATGAGTATCGAAACGAAAAGGGTAATCTGTATTACACGTGCTACCATCCAAACCTGGGTAAAGGCGAAATTTGCGAAACCCACAGTGATGCATTTTGCAACGCTGCAGATGATATAGAAACTGTAAAATGTGCATTTGCCAAACCGGAAGGGGTGGCGATAGAACTAGCAGATGCAATAATGCGAATTTTGGATTATTGCGGTCGCGAAAATATAGACATAGATAGAGCGGTTAAAGAGAAATGCGAATATAACAAAGGTCGTGATTATCGGCATGGAGGTAAAAAGCTATGATAAATCTTGACTTTGATGGAGTGTGCGTCGATTTTATAGGAACAGCGAAAACGTTTGGAATTGAAGTTACTCAAAACGATTTCAATGTGTGGAGTTGGGATAAAATTTCTCCGGAAGAATTTTATAGAAGGGCGGAGCTCCAACCTTGGTTTTTCAAACTTTGGGATGCTTTGGAGGAATCCGATCATGAGTTTAAATTTCTCACAAAAGATTTTCCGGAAGAAAAGCATTCATTGTTGTGGCGGCACGGCATACAGTTTCCAAAAACGGATGTCATCGGTGCGGAGAAAAAGGAAATTTACTGTAGGCGTCCTTATGACGTGTTAATAGACGATAACATCGACAATTGCAAAGCTTGGAGCAAAGCGGGCGGCATTGCGTATTTTTTTGACTTGGCGCAGCCTGATCCGTTTGCAGACTTTTTGTCCTGGTGGAATGTAAAAGCGGATGAAGCGAACTTTCCTGGGAGCGAAAAATGTTGAAATCAAATCACAGCCGGAAACGGCATAACCATAAATGCTCGGAAGAGCAAGGAGTAGATAGCATGAGTAATGCAATTGCAGAAATGCAGGAAGAAAGGGCGGCCATGGCCACCAAGATAGAATCGGCTGAGCGCGAGCTTACCGAGTCTGTGCAGCCAAACACTAACGAATGGCATTTGCTTAACAGGCAGCGCCAGGCATTGATGATGCTCAAGGATGTTCTGATAGAGCGCATTTGCCTTGCTAGGCAGCCGCAAGGGCATATGGCGGGGCCAATAGGGTAAAGTGCAATTCCCTGCCGTCAATTTTTGCGCGGCGGGGGATTTTTTAAAGGGATTTTATGACAATGCATATTCCGGTTGATTTTTTGAAAAAAATAATGCAAGAGCTTTCTCCTTCATCGCAGGAAGAACTGAACAACTTCATGCAAAAATCTCGTGATAATCACGCGAAGGTGGAGCAAAAACGGCGTGATAATCACGGAGGCAAAAACATGATAATCACGGAAGATGGGGTAGAAAATCGTGATAATCACGAGGGGCAAAACGGCGAAAACGAGCTAAAAACGGCATTTTCTGCAAAAAATTCCCGTGATAATCACGCGGTTGGGGGAGTAAGAGGGGGGTCTTTATTTATTAATGATAAAGTACATCCTAATGACGTGGTGACACGTGATTATCACGTTAAAGAAAAAATAAACAAAAAAGAAAGCGAAAACGTACGTGCGAAAAAAGATTGTTCTGAAGATTTTGAGATTTTCTGGGCTGCATGGCCTCGGCATTTCCGTAAAACGGACAAAGCTACCTCTTTTAGGCGTTTCAAGGAAGTTTTAAGGAATAATGAAGGTTTAACCTTGCAGAATCTGCTAGATGCCCTGGAATGGTGGAAAAGGAGCAATCAATGGTTAAAGGATGGCCCAGATATGTTCTTGTGTGAATCTATACCAGCTCCAGAAGTTTGGCTGAATAAATCAAAATGGAAAGTTTTGGAGCAAATTGAGAAAGCTACCATGAAAGCCCTAATGCCTGCAAAATCCATTCCTGCAGCGGCTCCTGCAATAGAAGAGCGCAAACCCGATCCTGAAATCATGAAAAAATTATTGTCAGGCTTGAATTGCCTGAAACCAGCGGAGGCCGCAAAATGCTAGATATGCTTTCGGACGATAGACCTATAACCAAGCGTGATCTTGAGCAATACACAATTGCGCTTATTCAGCAGCAATGGTATATTTCAGCTGAAGAATACCGCCGTAAAATAGGATTGGGAAAAACACAATTTAGCAAATTAAAAAAACTTGGCCGATTTGACGCAGGCACAGAACAAGCAACACTTGGCCATAGAAAAATTCGTATTCATAGATGCTTCAATATGTTCAGCCAGCAGCTTGAACTAAAAGGAGATCCATCAAAACCCATCAAAGTCAAACTCAACAAGAGAGGTAAACATGTCCAAAAAGACGAAAAAGGAGCAGGCAAAAGCTCCGAAGCAAGAAGCGGAATGCATAAAGCAGAACGCAATCCACAGAAGCGCGCCGTTGATGCTGCTGAGCAACATATGCACGGACCCCAAGAACAGCCGCAAACGGGAAATAACACCCGAGAACGATCCTAATCTTCTTGAGCTAGCCGATAGCATCAAGCGGTTTGGCGATGTCATAGAGCCGATTATCGTGCGTTTGCGTCCTGAAGAGGATATCAGCGGCGATTACTGCCCTGGCATAAATTTCATGATAATCAGCGGCCATAGGCGGTTTGCGGCGGCAAAGCTGGCGGGATTGAAAACTGTTCATTGCAGCATCTGGGAGAACATAAGCAACGAGCAGGCGCTGGAGATGCAGCTTATTGAAAACCTTCATAGAGCTGATTTGCAGCCTGTTGAAGAGGCGGAGGCTTACAAGCGGATGAAGGAAGAGCTTGGATATAACTATGCGGAGATAGCGCTGCGAGTTGGCAAGAGCGAAAAGCATATTGGCAGGTACATCAAGCTGCTTACGCTTCCGGAAGAGATTTCCGAAATGATAGACAAAGGCGATTTGACATTGAGCAAAGCGCTGTTTCTATGCTCGCTCCCGGAAAAAATTGTAGAAGTGATTATGGATAGATATGCTCATTGGCTTGATTATAATCTCCAAGACTTTAAGCAAGTCGTTCTAAGGCAGTTTATAGTCGAACTGTCAAACGAGCATATAAAATTCAATACCAAAGAAGAATATACAGATGATGACTTTAACGTATGGCCAGCATGCACTAAATGCCCTCATAAAAAACAAATGGCTTTGTTTGATGAATTTGACAACAAAGGGCAATGCCCTTACGCTCCCTGCTTCAGAGCTAAACAAGATCTCATAGAAGATCTGGAAGAAGATGATGAAGAGGATTTTTGCGATGAAGAACAAGATGATGATAGCGAAGATGACAATGACAACAAGCCGCCGAAAAAAGAAACTCCAAAAGAAAAAGAGCAAAGAGAGCGATATGAATTAGATAGGAAAGTAAGATTGGCGACTGAAAGGACAAAAGCTCTTTATTATATTGACAAAAAAGTAGCACAAGGATTTTCTATTAATAATTTATTTGAACTCACTGACTGCGAGCCTTTAGATGATGATAATAATGATTTTTTTCTAAAGTATTTAGGTAAAGATATAACCAGCATAAAAGAATCTAATGATTTTGAATTAGTTGTTAAAGCTGTTGTTATTGATACTATGATAGCTATGGCTTCTCATAGTTATGGCGAAGGCGAGCTTTGCAGGATAATTGAATGCGAGCAATGCCCTGACGAATTGCTTGAGGCCGCTAGGCTGGAGGCTATGGGTATTAAAAAGAAATAGGTTCTGTGGCGGGCACCCCCATTTGTCGGGGTACCCGCCGATAGCCC
>WQSA01000038.1 GCA_009788135.1 Candidatus Fibrimonadales bacterium | reverse complement strand
AAAACGCTCAAAGAAAAATGGCCGCTGTGGATTACCGGCACTATTCTGTTCTCAGTGGTTTATGCGATATCAAGCTTTATAACATGGGCAGTGATTCTCGCAGTTGTTTTGTTTGTTGCATGGCTTGCGACCAAAAATAAAAACATGAGCCTTTCGCTGGCTTTTACCGTTGTGGCTCTTATAGGTTTCAGCACGCATCTTTACATTCCCATTCGCTCTGAATTGAATCCCATTATAGACGAGAATGACCCGGAGATAAATTTTAGAGACGAAAACGGCAAGCTGATTTTGAAAAATTTTAATCCGAATGGGGAAAACTGGAGAGCCTTCTACGATTATCTGGAACGCAAGCAATATGGCTCCGAAAGTATGCTCAGCCGTGCTTTTTACCGCCGTGCGCAAATAGACAACCAAATTCTTGTGTTCCCGCATATGAGTTATGGTGGCTACCAGATTGCGCAATACTTGCCGTATAAAGTTGGCAAGGTGAGCTACTATCAAAAAGGTATTTATGCAATAGAAGCGGATGGAAACGAGCCTCTTGAGCGAGGTCCTTTTAAATTTCCGACCCTTATGGCGAGCATAGGGGAAAACGAGCTTGCGCAGGCTCTTATATTCCTGCTGTTCAACGGGCTTTTGATTTGGATTGTGGTTATAGCTTGGAGAAAAAACTTAATAGTTGGCATTTATCTGTCTTTGCTCTATAGCATTTGCTCCGCAGGTCTTATATGGTATATCAATTTTTCGGATGGCACCAAGCTTGAGAGACGCGACCATGCATCTTGGGTAAAAGAGATGGATTATGTCACTTCAAGGTTTGCAGAGCAGGGGATGGTGACTTCGGTAACTCGTACTCCGGATCCGAATGAACTTTTGGATATTCAGCGCAAAATTTATGCGGATCGCGCCAAAGGCGAGAATTCCAGCAAGCATGAGCAGAACTTTGCATGGCAAAACTGGAGAAAAATACAGGCTATGTTCCAGAGCGCAGGTTTGCAGTCTCCGCCATTGCCGGACCCTGTGCATTTAGAGGTTAGGGAAAGGGATTATTTTTACGCTCCGGCGTATATATTCATGTCTTTGCTTTACGGACTTGGCATAGGATTTTTGCTTTTGAACATTCAGCAGAGGAAGGCTCACATGCTGAATCCGAGCGGCATTGCAATTGCCGTGCTGTGCGGCGCGATTCCTCTGTTTGCAAATTACAAGGAGCACAACAGGGCTAATTTGTGGGTGCCTTGGGACTATGCATATAATTTGCTTATGAGCTGCGAGCCTAACGCTATAGTTTTCACGAATGGCGACAACGATACTTTCCCGCTTTGGTTCGCTCAGGAAGTTGCAGGCATTCGCAAAGATGTTAGAGTTGTGAATTTGAGCCTCGGCAATACGGACTGGTATATAAAGCAAATGCTGGACAATCCGCCTATTCTCAAGCTGAGCCACGACAAAGCCGGCATAGACAGGGAGTTTGCGCTTAGCGAAACGAATTTCAATTTGCCCCAGCAGAGAATAGATTACTGGGTTGATTTGGCAGAAGAGAGAATTCCCAGATTCATGCGCAGAATTGAGAGCCTTTCCGCTCGCCTTGACAGCGCAACAACTGCTGCAGACTCTGCTAATATAAATGCAGAAATAGAGAAGCTCAACCATCCGCTTCAAATTTTCACTGCATTGAGGAATTGGGGAGTGCCTCGCAGAGGTGGCATGATGCAAACTCAATATAAACTGGTGATAGATTTGGCTCTTAACAATCCGGACAAGCCAATTCACCTTTCTACAACCGTGGGGCTTTCCAACGCTGTGGGTTTGGACAGATATATGGTTCAAAAGGGAATGATTTTGGACTTGGCAAAAGGAAACTTTGCTATAGCCAAAGACAGCATAGACATAGAGAGGACAGCTTATCTTGTTGACAGCGTGTTTAAATTCAGAGGCTTGGGCGATGGCACGGCTTATGTTGACGGAGAAACAAGACAGCTCCTTTACAATTACAATTCCATATATATGCGCCTTGCAATGTCGATGAAAGATGTTGAAAGAGCGGTTCACTATGCCGATATTGGCATAAAGCAATTCCCGGAAGAATGGCGCAATTATGCTGTGGCTGCCGAAATGCTGCTCTCAGGAGGGGAAGTTGACAAAGCAATAGAATATTTGGAACGCGGATTAAAAGAAGTCTCCAGCAGTTCAGGCAACAGATATTTGCTGCAGCAACTGAACAGTTTGAATGCTAAGGAGTAAGCGCATGGAAAATTCCTTTATCGTAAGCATATTTGCGGTTATTAATCTAACCGCGCTTGCTTTGGTTTGTTTTTATTACATTCAATTCAAGAAAAAACGGGGCGAAGCAATAAAGCAGCTTCTTCAAGACTTGGAAGTGCAAAATCGTGAGGAATTCGAGCATAAAATTTCCAAGGTCAGAATAGATTTTTTAATGAAGATGGGCCAGGAAGTACGTTATCCTTTAAATACAATAATGGGTTTCAATGATTTGATTCTCAGCAATAAGAATTTGGATCAAGATGTGTTTGAAAGCGCATCCAAGATACAGAATTCATGTACAGCTCTTATAAATATGGTTGATGATATTTTGGATTTTTCCAAAATAGAAGGCGGTAGGCTGGAGTTGACATCTGCAGAGTATGATCTTGCGCTTTTAATAAAAAATGTTATTTCTTCCAATATGGTTAATATGGAGTTCAAATCCATAAAATTCAATTTAGATATAGATGCGCAATTGCCAAGCCATTTGATTGGCGACGAGTTCAGGGTAAAACAAATTTTTGGCAAAATACTTTCCAATGCGTTTAAATATACCAGAAGCGGGACTGTTGAATGGAGCATAGGTTTTGAGCGCAAGCAAAAAGATATTTTGATTGTATCAAAGGTTAAAGATTCCGGCATAGGCATAAAAAAAGAGAATTTGGAAAAAATATTTTCTGCTTTCAACGGGGATGATGGCTCAAGCATAGATGGCATGAGGCTGGGGCTTGCAATTACAAAAGAGATATTGAATAAGATGGGCGGTACCATAGAAGTTGAGAGCGAATATGGCAGAGGCTCTGTTTTTACCATTAAAATAAAACAGCAGGTTAAGGACGAAACTCCGATAGATGAAAAGATTGTTAGCTATCTCAAAAATCTGAATTGCCAGGTTAACAAGGTGGAAAAAACGGAAAAGCCTGTTTATAACCAGATGCCATACGCTCAAGTTCTAATTGTTGACGATATGGCTTTGAATTTGGAGGTAGCGCAGAGCTTGATGCGCCCGTATGGAATGCAAATAGATGCTGCCCCAAGCGGAAAAATAGCAGTTGCAAAGATTATGAATCAGAGCACAAAGTATTCTGCAATATTTATGGATTACATGATGCCGGAAATGGATGGCGTGGAAGCTACGAACAAAATAAGGGCGCTTGACAGCGATTATGCAAAAAATGTTCCTATTATAGCTTTAACAGCAAATGCCATGGCGGGCAGCGAAAAAATATTTTTGGACAACGGTTTCAACGATGTTCTGATTAAGCCCATAGATATTTCAAAATTGGATATAATTTTGAAAAAATGGGTAAGAGACGAGGCCAAGGAAGTATGAATTTAAGTGTAATAATTCCTGTAAAAGACGAAGCCGAAAGTTTACCGGAATTGTTCGCAGAAATACGTGCCGCTATTGCCGATGATTTTGAGGTAATAGTCATAGACGATGGTTCCAGAGACAGCACTTGGGAAACATTGCAAAATTTATCCAAGCAATACGATTTTATAAAAACAGTAAAATTTCAGTATAACTGCGGGAAAGCCGCAGCGCTTTCGCATGGATTCTGCATGGCAAAGGGCAGGTACATAGCAACTATGGATGGCGATTTGCAAGACGACCCCGCTGAAATCCCCGATATGCTGAAAATGCTTGAAAGTTGCGATTTGGTGAGCGGTTGGAAAAAGAAGCGGCACGATCCCTGGCACAAGACTATTCCCAGCGTGTTTTTCAATCTGGCAGTTTCCATAGTTTGCGGCCAGCGTTTGCACGATTTTAATTGCGGATTGAAGGTGTATAAAGCGGAAGTTGCGAAAAGCGTCAAGCTTTACGGCGATTTTCATAGGTTTATTCCTCTTATGGCGAGCTGGAATGGGTACAGAATTGCCGAGAAAATAGTTGAGCACAGGGCCAGGCGGCACGGGGTTTCAAAATACGGAGTTTCCCGGTTGGTTTCGGGTTTTTTGGATTTGATATCCTTGATGTTTTTGCATAAATTTTCGATTAAGCCTTTGCATTTTTTTGGAACGCTGGGTTTGCTTGCGTGCTTTGTGGCAACGATTATTTTCGGTTATTTTGGTTTTGAGTGGGCCACAACGGGGGAGTTAAGGGTTCGTCCTTTGCTGGTTTTAGCGGGTTTTGCTTTTGTTTCCGGCGTTCAGTTTATATCTCTTGGTTTGCTGGGCGAGATGCTGAACTCCAAGCTGCACGCCACTTTCCCCCTTTCCATCTCAAATACAGAAACAGCGGAAAAATAGTGTATAACATCACGGTTATGCCCCAAGTTGTTATTACTTCCATTTTGAAAAAGTTAAAGAAAGTCCACACCACAATTACCAGTACCCAGTGCTGACCGCTTGTTATGAACATGGCCGCTAAAGTGTCTCCTGCTCCGCGCAAAGCACCGGCGTAAACAACTATAAAGGTAGCGACGCTAACATAAACGGCAGCGAGGCGAATCATGGAAACGGCGAGGTTGCGAGCTTCTTCCCATTCATGTCCGGGAGAGTGCGGAGCGAAAACATTTGCCAAAATGCTTGGCATTCCCACAAAGAGCAGAATTATGAGCGCAGAATAAATCATTCCGATTTTCATGCCGGAATAGATTGAGCGGTTTGCGGAAGCGAAATCTCGTGCCCCAACGTATTTGCCGACTATGCTCGTGGCTCCGATTTCAAGTCCGATTAATGGAACATAGGCTACCATATCCCAACTGAACATTATGCTTGTAGCGGTTGCGGCTATCAGTCCTTGCGAATCGAATGTGAGTATCATGGCCTGGAAAGCGAGCATATTCAAAAATATTTCTGCGCCGGACGGCAAGCCTTTTTTTATAAGAGTGGCAGAAATTCTTTTGCTGAATCTCCAGCATTTGTTTGAGGAATAGGTTTTTCTGTATTCTTTGCCAAAGAATTTGGCGAGCAAAACGCAGAGCGCTGCGAAGTTTCCAGCGATTATGGCTAGGGGAGCGCCGCCGATGTCCAGCTCTGGGAATCCGAATTTTCCGAATGTGAAGCAGTAGCTGAGGAATAGCGTTGTAACGAGCCCTGTTAGCGTTGCGCTCATCACAACGCGAGTTCTTCCGAGCCCTATGAAAAAGCATGCCAGTGCGTGGCGTGTCATTGTGATTATTGAGCCGTAGAGCAGGATGTCGTAGTATTTTATTTGCAGCACGCTTTGCTGTGCGGAAACGCTGAATGAGTTCAGAAAGAGGTGCGCTATGGGCATAAGGGCAAGTGCAAGCGGGTAGCTGCATATCGCTATGATTATGGCTTGTACGAGTACGAGCGAGCATCTTGATATTTTTTGCGCACCCAGATTTTGCGCTACCATGGCGGTTGTATAGCTTATGACTCCGTTGAAAAATGTGATAGTCACCATTTCCATAAGTCCGCCTGTCAAGGCGGCATTCATATAGTCTGAGCCGAGCTTTGAGAGGAACATTCTGTTGATAAATACCAGAAAAGTATCGAAAGACATGGACATAACCATGGGCATGGCTATGATCAGCATTTCTTGCACTCCGCCTTTCTGTAAAGATTTCATTGAAATGAGAATGTAGAAAAAAGCGTCTAAAGTAATTTCTATTTTACTGATATGTCCACAGAAAAAGTTCAAGCTTCGTTGCCGAGAGGCAAATCGTTCTTCGATCAAGTGATTGAAGAAGGCTCTTATTATATTGACAAGACTTTGCTTGTTAAAGATCTTTTGGATGGTGATTCTGCAGTCACTCTCTGTACCCGTCCACGCAGGTTCGGCAAAACGCTGAATCAGACAATGCTTAAATGTTTCTTTGAAGATACTATGCCCATAGGCGGCAAAGACACTCGGGTCTTGTTCAATGGGCTGAAGATAGAATCTGTCGGGGAGAAGTATATGGAGCATCAAGGGAAATATCCAGTGATATTCCTCAGCTTTAAAGAAGCGAAGCGAGAGTCTTTTGAAGGATCATATACGCAGCTAAAAGAATTCATTGCAGATGAGTTCAAACGACATGCTTATGTAGTGGAAAAAATATCGGATAGCGATGAACGGCAGAAGTTTGAAAAGTTAGCCTCATGTAAAGGCACTCTTGAAGAATATTCCACATCGCTGTTGTTTCTTTGCAAATGCTTAAAAAATTACCATGGCAAAAAAGCCATAATTCTTATTGACGAATATGACGTTCCATTGGAAAACGCTTGGGTGCGNGGATTTTATCAGGAGATGGTCGACTTNATCCGTCCATTCTTGAGCANTGCTCTTAAGGACAATGCACAATTGCAGTTTGCGGTAATTACNGGATGCTTGCGTNTTTCAAAAGAGAGTATCTTTACAGGTCTCAACAANCTTACGATAATATCGATACTGAGCAATGAATATTCCGAATACTTCGGTTTTACGCAAGGCGAAGTTGATGCGATACTGAAATACTATGGCTTGGAAGAGAAGCGGCAATTGCTGAGAGACTGGTATGACGGCTATATGTTTGGCAATACGGAAGTGTATAATCCTTGGAGTTGCGTGTTAGCGGTAACCGGTTGGCGTAAAAGCATGAATGCGCTCCCTAGCCCGCATTGGGTAAACACAAGCAGCAATAGCATTGTACGCAAGATGATAGACATGGTGAAAGGCGAAGCCAAGACTGAACTCGAGACTTTGATGACCGGAGGGACAATCTCAAAGGTTATCCACGAGGATATAACTTATGATGAAGTCTATATGAACTCTGACAATATCTGGAACTTTATGTTCTTCACAGGATACTTGAAAAAAGTCAGCGAAAGTCTTGATGGAGTAAAAAAGGTTTTGGAGCTATCTATTCCAAACATGGAACTGCGATATATATATGAAACCAAAATACAGGAATGGTTTAGGGAACGAGTCAATCAAAGAGACTTTGGCAAGTTCCATGAGGCAGTTTTGAGCGGCAATGCGACTGTTGTGCAGGAGGAATTGGGAAACTTCCTTTTGGATACCATAAGTTATATGGATGGCAAAGAAGATTTCTATCACGGAGTAATGCTCGGTGTTCTTTCCGGGATACCTAATTACAATCTTAAATCCAACCGTGAAACAGGTCTTGGCAGATGCGATATTGTTATGAAGCACAGCAGCGGTCGTGGCAAGGCGGTGATATTTGAGCTCAAGTGGACTTCGGATATGAAAGAAATTGAGAAGAAGCGCGATGAGGCGTTGAAGCAGATAATAGACGGCAAGTATGCCGAGGAATTGAGAAACGAGTGCTACAACGATATGATTAAATACGGCGTTGCCTTCTGCCAGAAAAGCTGCGAAGTCGGAAAACTGGATTGAAAACTTAATCCCCCTCGCTTTCGCTGGGGGATTTTTTGTTATAACCACCAATTCATGCTAAAATAAGTATAGGTTCCTGCAGAACAATAAATGTACACATGCCCATCAGCTGTTGCTGTCCCTCCTGTTTTTTGGCCATCACCAGACTCATCAGTACCGCCATTGACTTTGCAAGTACGTCCTAAGCTGTTGCTCAGTTGATACGCTGTAACATTGCCAGAAATTTTTGCGCATACTGCATTGGTGGTGTTAACATTTGTACTTGCTTGTACAGTTGGCGTTATTCCGTAGCAATAATCAGTACCGCTCCCACCGCTACTGCTGCTGCTGACGCTACTGCTTGAACTAATAGTGCTAACCGTATTGGTACAGTTTACATTCAAACCGGTAACTGCATTGTTGCAGTTTAATCCTGTTAAAATTACAGTACGGTTTGAACCGGTGCTGGTGAACGATCCTCCATTGCCTGAAGATTGCCAATTGCCGCCAGAACCGCCGGTAGCCGTAAAAGACGGGCTTGAAGCTGCTGGAACTCCTGTTCCCGTTCTGCAAGTCACAGTTGGATTTATTTGCGTACCAACAGTTGTTGTGGATGGTACGTTAGTGCAAGTTGGCGCAACCACAGTAATGTTTCCGCAGTCTTTTGCAGCAATATCAGTGGAACCGCACTTAACTCCTGATACAGTGATGTTCTTGCTCCCTGCAACTGTGGTACCAATATAGTGAGCATTGCTTCCACTGCGCCAATTTGCCTGAGCATTCGTAGAATTTGGGGCTCCGCTTCCATAAGTTGCAGCGCTTACGTCTGGAGTTCCGCTGGAGCAGGTAATTGTAGGAGGTCCTATATTTTCGCCGAGTGAGGCCGTTGTTTTTGGCAGAGAGCAAGTTATAGTAGGTGCGCTCGGTGCTACGCATCTAAACCGGAGGCCATATATAGTTGACGAGCCTGAATTGTTGGTAATTGTCAATGTGTTGCCATTTGTAACAAGGCAGTCATGCCAAGAATGTGAAGCTGATTGAGTAATATCGCAACCACCAGTTACTTTCACGCTTCTAGAAGACACTGAACCATCGCTAGCACCAGTATGGTAAAATCCAAATGTGCTTCCGCTTGCACATGTGTAAATGTAACAACCTTGTCCATTACTCGGTGTATTAATCGGACCGTATAAATTTTCGGATCCTGCTCCCGTTACTTGTATGCAACCGCTGCTGCTACTGCTGCTCGGTGCGCTACTACTACTCGGTGCTGACGAAGAACTGCTGCTCGAAGAAGAACTGCTGCTTGATGACGAGGAACTGCTGCTCGGCGCGCTGCTGCTTGATGCCGTTGGATTCACGCATCTAAATTGAAGATTTGTAATAGTATTGACACTATTCGCTTCATTAGTAAATATCAATGGGTTGCCATCTGTAGTGCAAAGCGAAGTCCAAGCAAGATTAGTAGTAAATAAATGAGCAGGCACAGAACAACCTCCATTAACGCTTATATTTCTACCGGAACTACCGAAACTGCCATAAATTTCGAAATTGTTTCCACTTGGACAAGTAAAAGAGTAACATGATCCGATTGCTGCCGTGCCTACGTTTCCTGATGTTGATAGGCAAAAAACGGGGCAAGACTCAGGCAATCCTATTTCCCTATCTGGACCGCAGTTAGGAGTGCCGCCCTCTATTTTAAAGTTTTGCCCAATACCGCCGCGAGGCACGTAAATATAATAACCCCCATCTGATCGCTGCACGTTCCCGCGACGAATAGCATCGCAGCATGGGTACATTTGAGAAGTTTGCCAACCTTCGTGCGCTTGATATATCACGTCTTCAGGATCTCCCCTGCCACCGCATCTACCCATATAAGACGATGTTGTTCGTCCCGGCAATGCCTTTCCGTTAACTCTTATATTTTCTCTGTTGCTTTTATCTAAATCGGTATTTCCCATGTGAGCAATAGATTTTGCAAATATGCATACCGGATCAGCTATGGCATCAGGAACATCTAATAATGGAGCCTGAAACCACCAAGCACTATAAAAATTGCCGCTTATTAAACCGCCGATACCGTTATATCTGACAAGATCAGCGTGCAAAGGAGTCTGCGCAAAAGCTTTCTGTGCCATTGCCTGCAAACGGCTAAAGTTTATCACTTCATCAAACGGAATGCCGCCGCACCAGCTCGGATCGTAATCACAAGATGAAGGGTCTCTCCTTGTTATGGTTACATTGCCTTTTGGAATCAAAGTTATTTGCGTTTTGTTGTTTACAAAACAATAATCTGCCGGTACGCAGGAAATTTCCGCTTCGCTCGGAGATGTAACGGTATAATTTGCAGCATCGTGATAAATTTTAAATGAAGTAACAACCCCATTGCTGGAACGCTCATTTTCAGGAACTCTATGGTCTATAGTTTCAAAACTCAAAGCACCGCCAACAACTATTGCCTTATAAGACTTCCACTCAAGACCCGCTGTAAAATGATTTGCCGATTCATTTGCTGACACTGAACCTATTTGGCTATAACTAAGATTATTTTGAAGATTCGTTATAGCATTGCAAGCTTCTCCCGGGTTTATGGACCAGTTTGCCTCCGAACCAACTTCGCAAGACCAACGGAAATTCTCACGCTCCAATTTATAACCGGAACACATGACTTCAGCCCATATTGGCGGCTTAAACGGACAATCCACATATGCAGAAGTCGGATCGTCTCGCGTAACCAAGGCATTTTCCGTGAACATGCTTATTATGCTTGCGTTCTTGTTATCGTCAATTCTATAACTGTTCTGTCCGCTGCTGCTATGGTTTATTAGCAGTTTCAATCTTGAATCCACGCTAAAAGCAGAGTGCGCAATCATTTTTAAACAAACTTTTAAAATATTAATCGAAGCTTCCCCCTCAGGAATTGTGCAAGTAACTGGATTGTTTTTAATGTTTCCGCCAACGCAATTGCCAATGTTCGTTATATCCCAGGTTATATCTGAAGAACTCGGAGCCTGTATAATTGCAGATACTTCAACTGGCCAACCTCCGGATGGCGCTCTATCGCCGCTTGTCGCCAAGCTTACAAAAACGCAGCCATCATTTGTATTTGCCTGATCTTTTCTGACGGAAGCCTCCGGCGGGTTTATCATGACTTCTGGGGTTTCGTGCGCTTCTCCGAACACGTTCACATAAAATTTTGAGTGAGGAATACCGCCATTGGCTATGTTAAATATACATTCATATAGCCCGTCTATGTTTGCCGTGCCGTTTGTATTTAGTTGCGTAATTTCATTGCAGTGTTCCGGACCGCATAATTTGCAAATCGGCTCGCCTGTGATTCCTTCGCTCTCTTTTGCTCCGTTCACGTACATATAAGAGTAATACTGCCTAAACAGCCCGTCTTTCGGCTCGTTCCTGCCCAAGCGAACTACGCGCGGCATCACAAGTATGCTCGGATTCAAAATAGATTCTTCATTAGCAACCGCTGGCATTTCCCTGCTTATTTTTTTGCTTTCTAGCTTAACCCCAAGGCGACTGGAAACAGGGATGTAGTGGGAATCGTCCACCGTTCTAGAAAATGAGAGAGGGTTATCCTCATTGTTAGTTTTCTTGCCGCCAGGGGGGCCGAGAATACCTGCTCTTAACAGAGACAAGAATAAATCATCGTTGAATGTAAAAGTCGCATCTGGCAATTTTTTTATACTATTTGAACCAGACAAGAAAATAGTGCCTTTTATATTTCCATTTCCCTGTCCTTCCCCCATTTCTCCATCGCTGAAAATAAAATAATTTCCTTTTGTATTGTTCACTGCAAAATCGCCTGAGCCAAACGGCAAATATACGAATACTTTTGATGCATCCGTGGTGGATGGCAATTTTAAAGTGCCTGGTTTCGGGTCGAACATCAAAATAAAATTGCCATTGATTGTTCTGCCGCCATCCACAGGGTTATCCGTAGCCAGCTTCACGGGAAGATAGCACTCCCCATCGGCACCCTTGAACAAATACTGAGGATTTTGGCTTGCGCATTGCAAGTCGCTCAATTCTCTGTAGCAGGTGCTTATATAATTCACAAAACGTTCCGATCCGCAAGGCTGCGCATCGGTGGATTTGCAATAAGTGTTCTGAGGAATTGTTCCTCCTGAATTTTTAAGCAGGTAAACGCAAGATGCAGGTATGGCATTGCCTTGAGGAACACCATTGCTAATGGTAGTTGCGTTTGCGGCTGCAAGCAAAGCGGCAGCTTTCTCTCTCCATACTTTTTTCGTATCTTCTGGCAATATAAGAGGGTCCTGAACAGCGAGGCTGGCTTTTCTGTCGCTTAAAGAACTTAGCGTGTCTGCTCTGGCAAATGTTGTGAGAGGGGCATTGCCAGGCACTTGAACATTACTGGTGCTGGTACAGCTAAAACCTGACCTAACTCTAAAAAGAGCTGCGTTTCCAGAAGCCATTGTTCCATACATGCACATATTTGTAAGGTTCGTTGGTGTTGATACATTTGACATATAAAGCACGGAGCTTGAATTTTCGGCAAGCGTAACCGCATTGTCGTTAATGGTGGTATTGCTAGGCATCCAAACATTTCCTTTAATTTTGGAGCCTCCTCCGTTTTTTCCGAACTGCAAATGCGAATTAACGCTATTGTTCAAAACATACAGATTCTTTCCTACTATAAGCGGGTTCATGCAATTATCCGGACAGCCCTGATTGTATAGATGCCCGCCCAAAGTTAAATGCCCGTCAATTGTCAAATTTTGATTCTGCGTTATATTTCCTTCCACATGCAAATCGCCGCGAATAGTCATTTGCCCCTTGACGGTAACATTGCCCCCAACATATACATTGCCGCAGAACGTCAATTGGTCGCCTTCCAAATTTCCTGCAATATACGCATCTCCAGGTTTTTTTCCGCTATTGGAAGCGGGGCATTGGTTGGTTGAAGCATCTGCGCCAATAATAGTGCCAGAAATCAGCTTGGCATTTCCCGTTACCAAAAGATCATCGTAAGTTTTTACGCTGCTTGCATTGTAATCGCCTTTTATGGTGGCAGAACTCCAATTTCCCTGCGTGTTGCCGCTTATTGTTCCGTGAAAAGCATCTTTGAAGTCAGAAATCGCCGGTTCATCCGGAGCTTCGTTTTTCGCAATCATGGACATTCTGTAAAGGCCATCAACGGAAAAAATAGCTGCCTGGGTAACTCTTGAACCGTCCCTGCCCTTGCCAACGCTCAAAAAATTGAATTTCATAGGTCTGCTGTTAGTGTCAAGACCGGTTAAATAAACATTGTACTCCTGGTTGCGGCTGCCTCCAACGCTGCCGAGAGCATTCGTTATATCAATCTCGCTTTTGCTCAAAACATATTTGTCTGCAAGTGCGCCCACGTCCGGAGCACGGTTGCCAAGCCATGCCTGCACCGCATCCAAACCGCTCTCGCTCGCCTGATAGGCTTCGCTCGCTTTAAGCCTTGAACCGCTCAGAAAATTCTCCTGGCTGAGAATGCGAAAAACAACAATGCTAGCCGTAGTAGCGGCAAGCATAAACATAAGAACTGCTATAAGTGATATACCGCGCTTCATGGCGTACCTCCTGAGGATGGTTGAGCGATTATACCATTATTTGGAGTTGTTATTACCATTCCTTTTATATTTCCTTCGTCGTCTTTCGAGTATGTGTTCGTTTTTTCCCCGTTGAACTCAATTTCCATGGCAAGCTCAAAAGCCTTGACCTTTTCCTTTGGTCCGTAATCCGCTACGTTTTTGGGAAAATGAAAAGACTCGTCTGCTTTGCGATACACTATGAAATTTCTGAAACGCAGCTTGCCCCTGCTCGCCTTTGGGGAATAGAAGGCAAATGTGAGGGCAATGCAAGCATCGTCTATATCTTTGCTGATTGCAAATTCGGCATGCCTTTTGACGGACGCTGCGAATCCGGATTGCGGAGGGTAGAACAAAACTTCGGGAGGAGCACCGGGCGGGAGAAGACCGTTTCTATCTCTTATGCCTACGGCAATGTGATCTTTTCCAGGCAAAAGTTGCGTGCTGTTAGTATCGCTCAAATCTTCAAGCCTGAACGGCATCATAAATTCAACGACATAAGTATCGTCTTTGTTGAAATCCATACCGATGCAATGCTTCCACGGAATCCCCTGTTCCGGCACCATGTAGATTTGGTTGTAATTCTGCCCGTTTATGTCATTTCTCGCAGAAAATCCCGAAACCACTATTTCATCCCCTGTTTTTGTAGCATAAGTGCTTGCTTTAACATAGTTGTCTCCTTCGTTTCTGCCGGCAAATGTGTAATTTGAAGCAGTCGCCACGCTGGGAAAAAGCGTGTCTTTGATTAAAATGCCACTTTTAGCGCCAGGCTTGGAAGGCGTAAAAACGAATTTCTTCACATTGGTCGCTATCAAATTTTTCATGCTGCTCTCTGGGCAAACGCCGTCTGCTGTGCCGTGTATAGTTACGCAACTGCGGTAAAGGCTATCGCCTTTCACCCAGTATGCAACTTCTCTTACGCCCAAGAAAACGCCCGCATTGTTGAATTCTGCTTTTCTGAATGTCAAACTGTCGAAGTTTTCGCTTGGAACATCTCTGAAAAGAGCGTAAGACGAATAATCGCCAGAGGTTGCATTCCAATATACTTTGTCGCTTACGTTAACCATGTATGAGCCTGCGGAATTTTGGCCCCAGGCTTTTACCCCCATCTGGGAAATATCATCCTTTAGCAATTTGGATACGCTCCCTATGACTTCGGCGCTTTTGAGCATATTCTGACTACGAACCCGCATAACAGTGGAATCACTAAATACACGGCCCGCTACAACGACTATAAAGCCGAGAATTCCCATGTAAACGAGAAGCTCTATCAATGTGAAGCCGCGTTTCATCTTACCACCTTTGCCATTTTTATGGACTGCGTTGAATTTCCATGCTGCCAGGAAACGGTAGCTTCCAGGCTCTTGGCGTATGTGTTTTGCGCTTTCGAACCATTCGCTTTGGTAAAATTAGTGCTGTCTATAGAGGAACTGCTGTCTAAAAGCGCAACCTTCACATCAAAAGCGATGGGGATTTTCGTTGCCGGCTTTGTTTTGTCCAACTGGGGCTTCCCCTCAAAATAATATGTGTAGCTCGGATAGTTCAGCACGAGACCGCCGTTTGCCACGAGCGAGTTTATTCCCACCGCGCCGAGCGAGTCCAGGACGTGCTGGGCAACGAAGTTCGCAGCATCCCTGGCCCTAACCCTTAAAATAGCCTCGCGGTTGCCCTTTTGCAAAATAGCAAGGCCTACAATCAAAAAGCCCAGAACAACGGAGGCGATCATAACTTCTATTAAGCCAAAACCGAATTTTCTATTCATAATGCCTCCCACTTGGCATTGGCCGAGTTTCCGCGCTTTATGCAGGCGATCATGGAATTGTTGTCTTTCGCTTTGATGGCGGCTGCGCAATAGCCCCTCGCTCCGCAGGCCGCGAAATATGTTTCGCCGGATATGCCGGAGATGCCTATTCTGTACTCGGAAATTGCCTTGTCCGTTGAAGTCGGGTTAAACGAATCTTTGCAATCGGGCTTTGCCGAAGCCTGGCTGAAGCTGCCTAAAGATTCGCTCTTCGCCAGATTGCCGTCTATCCAGTATTCCATGCTGTTGCCGTTGCGCCTTATTTCTATGTCTTTCCCAAGTCTCTTCCCTTCCGCTATTGCCCTCTCCGCGAAAGTCCTCATTGTCTGCGCTGCCTCCTTCGCGCGGTTGGTGAGTACGAGCTCCATAAGACTGGCGTATGCGAGCGACGAAAGTATGCCGATCATGATTACCACAACCATCACTTCCACGAGAGTAAACGCATGCCGAGGTATAACTGCTTGTGCGGC
>WQSA01000037.1 GCA_009788135.1 Candidatus Fibrimonadales bacterium | reverse complement strand
CTCAAACGTTGTCAAAGTGATAAGCAACATTCCAAACGACAAAATAGCATTTTTGCCCGATAAGCTTATGGGCGAAAACTTGAAAAACGAGCTTGCAAAAAACGGAGTGAAAAAAGAATTCGTGTTGCACACAGGCACATGCTATGTTCACGAGCAATACGACCCAGACTTGGTGAAATACTTCAGGATCCAAAACGATGGACTGCGCATTGTGAGCCATCCGGAATGCCACCCTGGCGTTGCCATGCTAAGCGACTTTGTGGGCAGCACGGGCCAAATGCTGGACTATATCCGCAAGCTCCCGGAAGAAGCTCCAATCTTGCTCCTAACCGAATGCGGCCTGAACGCCAGGCTCCAAAGCGAACTCCCCAATCGCAGATTTATAGGCAGTTGCAGCCTTTGCAAATACATGAAGAGCAACAATTTGGAAAATATTTTGCAAACGCTAAAAGAACCAAGCAAAGCGAAGGAAATCCATCTAGACCCCTCCGTTTTAGCCGCCGCAAAGCGATGCATTGATAATATGTTTAAGCTGGCGGATTGATTTTCGCCTGAATCTCGGAAATCTTGCTTTCAACGGTTTTCAAACCGCTTTTCACTTTATCCAAAGTCTCTTCGCTGATATTGTTTTCAAGAACTTGCAAACCGCTTTTCACTTTGTTCAAAGCAAAATCCGCTTTCTCAACTACTTTTTTCTTTAGATTTGTTGAATTGCAGCCACAGTCGCAATCCGCATCGCACTCGCATTCATCGCCGCAACCACAAGAACAAGTGCAAATTTTATCGCGGTTTTTGTAAACGTGGAGACCAACTGCGGTAGCTGCCGCACCAAGCAAGAAAGGAACAAAAAAAGCCATAAGAACCTCATCGTTGAAAATACAGATATTAATATAGAAATTATTACTTCAAAGTAATAACCAATACCAGCACTGCGGTTATGGCTGTTGCTATGGAGCCTATGGCAGAGACTATCTCTGTCCACTTGGTAGGCTCTGGGGTAGGCATATAAGCTATTAATATCTCAGAACCAGGATCTGGATCCGCTTTAGCCTTATTAGATTTTATTCTTTGACCATTCGCATAAGTCAAAACAATACGATCTTTATCGCCGTTTATTGTCAATCCACCTGCAGCGCTTATGTAATCATCTATATCCCAGCCTTGCCGCCAAAGAATATGACCAGGGCTGGTAACCTCGCCTATAATATTAACCGTCAGCATTTCAAAAGGAACATGAATTGAATCATTAGCCTGAAGCATTATATCCTTATCCTTGCCGCTTAAAACTCTTTCAAAATCAAAACCTATGCGATAGCTTTCATGTTTCTCGGTAGTATCCTCCTCTGCCATCCCAAACATGCTTCCCATGAACATGCTATTGTCCATAAGCAATTTATCATCGCTAGCAACAGTTTTATCGCCAGAGTCTTCTCTGCGGAAAAATTTCCCGCCTTTTACGTATGCCATATCGTCCAGTTTTGCAATGCGCTTCATAAACTCCTTGAATGTTTCTCCGCGATACGCAAGCGCATAAGAACCAGGATTTTTGAATGCACCTGTTAAAGTTATTATTTCATGTTCGTAATAAGAATCGTCAATCTCCACAACTACTCTGTCGCCAGGCTCCAGGATTAAATTCTTATTGAACTCTACGGATAATCCTTTTTTTAAAGGAACTCTTATCTTTTGTATAGCCGATTTTCCCGGGATAATCCTCTCTATCAAAACATGTTCTTTTGAAGCGTTTGTCAAAAATCCACCGCACAAAACTATCAAATCAACAGCATTTATGCCCTCTTGCCATTCAAAATCCTGAGGAGTTTTTACATAACCGGCAATACTTACAGTCCTCCAGTTTTTTAGAATTCTGGAATCCAAAACTACAATCATATCATTGGGCTGAAGTTTTAAACCTAGCGTATTTTCAAAGTCATCATCAAGATAAGAGAAAGATGAATCTGCATTTAAACGCTGCACTATAGCCCTGCTGAGGAATGCTTCAGGAGATACGCCGCCTGCAAGCTCCACAGCTTCTTTAACTCCCATACCGCTTTTCCATTCGTAAAATCCGGGATAATAAACCGAACCCATAACTTCAATTGCATTATTGTTGAGGAGAGTACTCTCAAAAACGAAAACGCTGTCGCCATTTTGCATTTGAAAAGTTTTGGCGCCACTTATAAAATCTCTGGCCAGGCCGGGAGCAAAGAACTCCGGGGCTCCATATTCGTTTATACGCCTGAGACTTACCGTATGAGCGCTGGTTGGCAGCAATCCACCGGCAAAAGACAGCAAATCGCTGAGCGTTTCGTTTGCTTTAAGTTCATAAATAGCCGGCAACCCTATTGCACCATCAGCTTTTACCAGCGATTCTACCGGGGGAATAAAAACCAAGTCTCCGTCTCGCAAAAGACCTTCGCCAATTTTTTTGCCTCTTAAAAGAAAATCGTATAAGTCCACTTTGGCAGAATCTCCGTTTGCCCTGCGTATAATTATATTCCTAACCGAGCCTATGTCGCTGGGTCCCCCAGCTCTATAAAGAGCCAAAAATACATTGGCATTGCCAGGCAAATCATAACCGCCCGGCCTTTCGACGGCACCCATTACAAACACTTTTGTAGGCGCCAGTTGCATTGTGCGAAGGTTAACGGAAATTCTGCCGTGAACTATGCCAGAATATACGGATTGCAATTTTTTTGTAAGCAATTTTTCTGCCGCTCCCAAAGTCAAATTGCCTATGTTCACCAACCCAACCCCTTCAACAAAAACATTTCCCTGATTATTGACATACAGAGCGAGTTGCCGCTCAACGGAACCCCAAAGAGAAAGTTCCAGGTTATCGCCGGCTTTCAAAGGATAATCCGCAGGAACCATGCCTTGAATTTCATAAAATACAGTAGGCAAGCTCTGAGAAAATATCATTTTCTCGTAACGAGTGAGAATGGAATCTTTCTCTTTAAGTTTAAGATCCTTAAGCGAATCTTCTTTCGTTTTAAACTTCGTAGTATCTGTAAATTCAAATGCCGGCATAAAGCTCTGACTTCTGCTCGACATTTGCAAAATATTGTCTCTTGACATCATATCACGCGCAGTAGCAAGTTCTGCCGCAGACATGCCTCTTTGATTTTGCATATGAGGCTGCATCTGTTGCATCTGCTGCATTTGTTGCATCTGCTGCATCTGTTGCATCTGTGCAGGAGTAAGAGCCATGTTTTGAGAGAAAGCCAGGCTCGCTAAAAGCAATATTATTATAGGTTGTAATTTATTCATCTTCTTTATATTCTAAAATAGTATCTATATATTCATCGGTTTGATCTGTTTTGGAGTCAAAATACTCTATAAGTATTTTGGCGTGATCCTCCTTGAATATGGTACGGAGTGGGCGCGCTGCTCTACCTGAATATCCCCATTCTTGCAGAACTTCGTCTGTTAAAACATAAGAATCTTCAAAAGACACAAAACGCATTATACCCCAGGCTGCCATGCAAGCATCCAGGGTTAAAAAAGTCGGATTTGAATCGTTAATATGCTGTTGCAAATGCAGGCCTCTAACATCTTTTACTTTATCCATTCGCATATAGCCTATTATCAGATATTTATTTTTATAATCTGCATTGGAACCCTCGTAGCGGGTTCCGAAAAAGAGGTATCGTACTTTGCTTTTCACGGCTTTATTTATATCTTTAGTATTGGTATAGGCAAAAAGTCCAACTGTGCCAGTTTCGTAATTGGGGTCTAAAAAAACTCCGTTTCCGTTTTCGTTCAATTGATCTCGAACCGGAACTATGCAATTATGGCTAGTTTCCGTATAAACGATAGCGCCACCGAGCTTTCCCCGATAGTCCTGCCAGCCGTCTAAATTAATTTGTGTACGAATAGTCATTATTGGAATATAGAAAAACTTTTTCGGCTCGTATATCCTTTCCCCAGAATGAGTTAGCACCTTTTTCAAAAAAATCGGCGGAATCTGTGGTTAAAAAGCGAATTTTGCCATTTTTTTGAGGATTTTTGCTTATTTGGCAGTCTATTTCCGGGTGTTTTGATAGGTATTCCAAAGTTTTTTGGGCTATTATGCCGGCTTGGGATGCTATTTTTACATTTTTGGGCAGAACTTTTGCAAAAATTTCTTGGAGCAGTGGGTAGTGGGTACATGCTAGCACCAGGGTGTCTATGCGAGGGTCTTTGTCCAAAATTTTTTGTGTATATTCTTTAATAAACATTTCGGTGGCTCCGTGGTTTATCAACCCTTTTTCCACTAATGGAACCAGCATAGGGCAAGGTTCTTGTTCCACATGCAGGTTTGGCCAAAATTTTGCTATTTCCATCAAGTAGCTATCTGAGGCTATTGTTCCTTCTGTGCCTAAAATGCCTATGTGTCCTGTTTCCGTGAGTTTGCCGGTTTCTTCTGCCATTGGGCGTATTATGCCCAGGACTCTATTGTTTGGAGCCATTACCGGAAGGTCTTTTTGCTGAATTGTGCGCAGCGCTTTTGCGGATGCGGTATTGCAAGCAAGAATTACAAGCGGGCAGCCCATTGAAAAGAGAAAGCGCACGGCTTCCAGCGTGTAGCTGTATATGCTTTCAAAACTGCGGCTTCCATAAGGGGCACGGGCGTTGTCGCCAAGATATGCGAAATTGTAGTTTGGCAGAACTTTTGCAAGTTCTTTGAGAACGGTCAAACCGCCAAAACCTGAATCGAAGATGCCGAGCATTATTTTCCTCTCATGCTATATGGGTGTCCGGTTGCAATGTGATATGCGAAGCGCTCCCTTGCTTTTTCCAAAAAAATTATATACGCTTCGCTTTTGTAATCCAGGTATGTCCAGTCAAAAAAATGAAAATGGCCATTTTCAAAATAAAGCGTAACTTCCGCAAAAATGCCTTGCCCTAAATAAACCCGATGTCTCTGGTCTTTGGTGGTAGCTAAAAAAAATTGTCCGAGGGTCATATAGCCTGGGTCCAAGTTTACTTGTCTGTTCCAATTTTTTTCCATTTCGTTGGTTTCCAGTTTTATGCCAGCGATAGTTTCGCGTTCGATTTTATTTTCAAAAGATAAAAAAGAACGAAGCGGATTTTCTCCGAGTTCGTCTTTGTAATAATTCGTATGGGCAAAAGGTACTGGTTGCATTTCCAAGTCTGCCTCGCCAAAACGCTCAACGAGTTTTAGCTTTGCGTTAGCGGCAAGCTCTTCATTTGCGGAGAGGATGCCTACGATAAGCCTTACGGGTTGAGGGGTTTTGATACTTCCCATAAATGGAAGGTAGAAAAAATTTTCTACCTTACTCTGCGAGGGAATTATGACCACCCAATCCTTTGAAACCCTGAACACCAAACTCCTCGTAAAAAATCTGCCACCGGAAGAAAGCAGTCCCGGGCATTTGAATATACGCCCGCCAAGCGAACCGGCGCATTTTGCAATAAAAAGCTCCTACTCCGCCGCCGGCGACCAACCGGAAGCAATCAAAGAAATAACCAAAAATTTTTGCAAAGGCGAAAAATTCCAGGTACTCCTTGGCGTAACAGGGAGCGGAAAAACATTCACAATGGCAAACGTAATTAAAAATCTTGGAAAACCTACGCTAATCCTAACCCACAATAAAACACTCGCAGCTCAACTATACCAGGAATTCAAAACTTTCTTTCCAGAAAACGCCGTTGAATATTTTGTAAGCTACTACGACTATTACCAACCAGAAGCATATATCGTATCGCGAGATGTCTTTATAGACAAAGACTCTGCCGTAAACGAAGAAATAGATAAGCTGCGACTAAGAGCCACAAAAAATTTATTGACAAGACGAGACACAATAATAGTATCATCCGTAAGCTGCATTTACGGACTCGGAAGCCCAGCGGAATATTTTGAATTGATGGTGAGACTCAAAGTCGGCGAAGAACGGGAACGCGACAGCATTCTGCGAGAATTGGTCGCCATTCAATACGAACGCAACGACTTAGCCCTGGAACGGGGAAGCTTCAGAGTACGCGGCGATAGAATAGACATCTATCCCAGCTATGATGATATGGGGCTTCGCATTGAACTTTATGGAGATACCATAGAAAAGCTATCCTGGTTTAACATAGTGTCTGGCGAAACTATAAAAAATGTAGAAGAAATTGTAATCGCTCCTGCAAAACATTTCGTAACAAGAGAAGATAGCAGAGAAAGAATATTGGGGCAAATTCAGCGAGACTTGAGCAGAAGGCTGTTCGAACTGCAGGAAGAAGGAAAAGTTTTGGAAGCTGCAAGACTGGGTACAAGAGTTCGCTATGATATGGAACTTATACGAGAAATAGGTTTTTGTTCAGGCATAGAGAATTATTCCCGCATTATCGAAAACAGAATGCCAGGCACACGCCCATACACGCTTTTGGATTACTTTGGAGATGACTGGCTTTTGATTGTTGACGAATCGCACGCCAGCATTCCGCAAGTGAATGGCATGTGCGAAGGCGACAAGTCCCGCAAAACCACGCTTGTGGACTACGGCTGGCGCTTGCCCTGCGCACTCGACAACCGCCCTATGAATTTTCCAGAGTTTGAATATAAATTCCCGCCAAATGTGCTTTTTGTTAGCGCAACTCCTGCAGAATACGAACTTAAGAAGACAGAGGGGAAAATAGTTGAGCAAATCAACCGACCAACAGGCTTGCTGGATCCGGAAATTTATGTTAAACCAATAGAAGGGCAAATGCGAGATTTGCTTATACGCATCAATCAAACGATTGCTGATGGCAATAGAATTTTGATCACAACGCTCACCAAAAAAATGGCTCAGGATTTAACCGATTATCTGCTGGAAAAAAATATCAAAGCCCGGTATTTGCACAGCGATATTAAAACCCTTGACAGGCACGGAATTATACGGGAACTGAGAATGGGAAAATTCGACGTTCTAGTTGGCATAAATCTTCTGCGCGAAGGCTTGGATATCCCAGAGGTTGCTCTGGTTGCAATTCTGGATGCAGACAAAGAAGGCTTTTTGAGAAATTACAAAAGCTTGATTCAGACTATGGGAAGAGCGAGCCGAAATGTAAATGGCAAAGTTATTCTTTACGCAGACAAAACCACAGACTCAATGAGAATAGCGATTAACGAAACAAGGCGGCGCAGAGAAAAGCAAATAGATTTTAACAGAAAACATAACATCACGCCCAGAACAGTTCAGAGAAAATTGGAAGATGTGCTGGAAATTCAGGATCCGCTGGACGAAATTAGAGGGAAGAAGAAGGAAAAAGGGACGCAAGACAAGAAACATGGAACTAGCGATGACAAGCGCAGCGCTAAAGAATTGGAAATCGCTATGAAAGAAGCAGCTGCACGGTTGAACTTTGAAGAAGCGGCGCGGTTAAGGGACCAGCTTGCTGTCCTCCTCCCTTAGCCTGTTTGCCGCATCCTGGAAAATTCCCGTAACTTTTGAACGAATTTGCCAATTTTCCAGCTTTGCATCGGATATAAAGCCTATACCCTGCAAAACATCGCCAGTTTCGCCCACAACGCGCACCGGGCCGTCCGTGCGAATTTTATCGTCTCTTTTCAACCATAAGAGAGAATCTGCTCTGACCGCTGCTCCTTTTGGCGAGAGCGCATAAACCCTACCATAGGCTCTTACAAAAGTCATGCGCATATTCAAGTTGCCGGAATCTGCACGCAAAAACGCAGCTTTCTGCCCAAGCGAATCGTAAATATCCGCAAAAATAGGTTTCACAAAAATGCTGTCCGAACCGCCCCATCTCTCCAAATAAGCGGTTTTCACTTTCCAGGAAATTCTTGACCCCTCATATAATTCCAAAACGGTTGTATCGGAAAAAAGCATAACGGGATGTTCTTTAGGCTCCCAAACAACATCTTCTTCCTGAGTCTTGGCGCAACTCATCAACAATATTAAAATAATGCTACCAAATATCCACATTTAAATCCAATCCGCGTTTTTTTATTTTTTCCATCAACTTTTCCGCATCCGCAGAAAGCATTTTCAATTGGTTTTTCAACTCTGCATTGTACTTTTCATCCAAAACGAGCGAGGCGGTATTGTTGCCGCTTTCAAGTTTTTCCGCTATGGAAGTTGCGCTGTTTTTTATATCTCCCAAAGACTTTTCCAGTTTCGCAAAGTTTTTTTCAAGCTCATCTATATTTCCGACTATGCCATCCCAATCTGAATTTAAGCTATCTACAACTCCTGTCACCTTGTCTTTTGCCAAAATCAAAGAATCAATCGAAGATAACGCAGACTTTTCCGCTTTGCTTGCAATGCGCGAAAGCCTGTTCCCAAGCTGCATAGCTTTGTTTTCAAGCCTCTTATAGTCTTTCATTTTATTTTCAGAAAACAAGGTATCTGCTACTTCTGTCAAAATACCGGATATTGCATTTACCTCATCCAAAACATCTACCACAAGATTGCCTATGGTTGTGCTTCCTATATCAAAATAACCTTTGACTTGCGCTCCGGGCGCATGATAATCACTTGAATTTCCAAGCAATATTTCAACTACCCGCTCTCCCATCAATCCAGCATTAGCAATGCGAAATTTAGAATCCTTCGGAAGTTTCACATCTGCAAGTATTGCGAGCTCGGCCCAAACACAAGAATCAGTCAATTCAAAACTATCCACATAACCCTTGCGCATTCCGCTAACATTAACCTGATTGCCTACCTGCAAATTGCCAATTTCTTCAAAAGCCACTTTATAATAATGACGCGAATGCCAGGGACTGTTCGGATGCAAAAAAAACCACAAGCCAAATAAAGACAAAACTCCAAAAGAAACAAGCGTATAAAATAACAACGAACTTTTCCCTTTCTTTTTTATTTTGGAATGACTCATTTCTTGCTTTCCATTTTTTTCTGGATTTGAAAGAGCAGAAATTCATTTATGGTTTTTGAACTGTTCTGGCCTTCTTTTTTCAATAAATGATCCATGGCCACAACTTCGGATATAACTGCTATGTTTTTGCCCGGCAAAACCGGAATTATAATATGCGGAATTTCCATGCCAAGAATTTTATTCGTAACGGTATCCAAGCCAGTGCGATTGTATCGCTCTGTAGCATCCCATCTCTGAAGTTCCAAAACGATGTCCAAACGTTTCTCGCTTCTAACCGATTTTACGCCAAACATGGAGCGCACGTCTATAATGCCAAT
Organism: Candidatus Fibrimonadales bacterium; assembly: GCA_009788135.1. Classification (GTDB taxonomy): domain Bacteria; phylum Fibrobacterota; class Fibrobacteria; order Fibrobacterales; family Fibrobacteraceae; genus Fibrimonas. Next base: position 6,333 of record WQSA01000037.1, on the reverse strand, counting down.
TCCTCTGATTTCAATATAATGGTTAAATCCCTCCTTGCCCGCACCGAATATAAAATCTCCAACGCGCCTCAAATCTATGGCATCATCGGACACAAGGCAGTGCCCACGCTCTACCAAGTCCATAATACATTCGGATTTTCCAACTCCGGATTCTCCTATAAACAGCGCGCCTACTCCATAAATATCTATCATGCTTCCATGCAAAAAAATTCTTCTGGCAAAATAATTTTCCAAATTTCTCTGCAATGGCCTTGCAAAATTTACAGTCGGCAATTCCGTTACAACAAGAGGAGAACCAACTATGTCGCACATATCCATAAATTCCTTATGAGGTTCCAATCCGTGCGTTAAAATCCAGAGCGGCGATTTGTACATCGTAAGCCTTGAAAAAATTTTTTTTCTTTCCGCTTCGCCTGACTTGTCCAAGTAATTCCATTCCGTATGTCCCAAAAGCTGTATATGCTCATAGGCATAATCTCCGAAAAAACCTGAGAGCGCAAGCCCCGGGCGATGCAAATCTACGCTTGTTATTTCAGAATCCTGAATTTTATTTTTCAGGGACAACTTAAGCTCCGAACCGTACAAATTCAACAACTCGCTAACGCAGAGAGGTTTGTGCGGCTTTTCTGTAACTTGCGACAGGTCTCTGTAATTCATTTCGCTGCTCCCTCCGCTTTTTGAAATGGTTCTGCCAAACCAAGTTCTTTGAATACTGCCGCGCTCCTTGCGGCGTAATCTTTATTGCCTGTTATCTCAGCCAATCTAAGCAAAATTATGCCTGAAACGAAAAATCGCTTTTTACTGGTGGATATTCGCAAAGCGTTTTCGTAGAGTTCTCTTGGATTTTCGCCATTTAAATCCGCAACTTTCGCATTATAATAAGCGAGCTGCCCTGGAGAATCCTTTTTGTTAATTTTTTTCAAATAGGCTTCAGCTTCGCTGCTATTCCTGCTGCCAGCAGCAGCTACAGCGGCTTCGCCAGAAAAAGCGGCAGACTGCTTTTTAGATGAATGTTTGTTTGCAATATCAAAAGCTTCTCTGTATTTTCCCTGCAGATTGTAAAATTCCATATAGGCTTTGTAAAAACTATCTTTGCTTTTTTCATCCAAAACATCAACGCGAACCATATCCAAAAGTTTTTTCGCATCTTCATACTGCATGGCATGGCTTGCAAGCGTTGCCATGGATATTAAAATTCTCCCTTCAGCCACAAGGTCTGCTTCTTTGCGAGCTTCTTTCAATGCAAGAGAATATTGATTGTAAGCAGCCTCATAACGTCCCTGCGCAAAATATTTTTTTGCCTGAGACGCCATGCCGCCAGAAGCCGCAAAAACTTGGGTCGCTAAAATTAGAGGCAAAAATATTCTCACCATGCATCCTCCAAAAGAGGAATAGTGTCTTTTTTCGGGATTTTGCCGCGTATAAACCAGAATTTTGAAACTCCGCCCACAAGATCATCGGTTTTGTCAATAGTCTGCGAACCGTCTGTTATTATATTGCCTACAGAACCGATCACAGGACTTAGATTATCAACCAGGCCGCCAACGCTCTGCAATGTACTATCCAGCGAGTTCATTATAGTGCCAGCCCGCCCCATCACATCCATAACGCTTACGGAGAAACTATCCGCAAAAGCCATAGCTTTTGGCATGCCCTTATTCACGCTTTCAACCATGCCATCAACATCTCGTGCAATTACGCTGGCATCTTTAAGCAAGCTGTTCAACTCTACAACCGCATTATCAAGGCGATCATACAGACTGCGAGTGCCCAGCAGCATGCCAATGGTGGCATTGGTATCTATTACCATCTTCAAAAGAGAGTCTCCAACCCTGACCAAATCGCTTATGCTTATTATGAGCTCGTTGGCAGTCTTCAAAACAGTTTCTATGTCTTGCGCCATGCCAGCCTTCAAAGTATCTTTGTCTGCTAAAATTCTATTCCCTTTGTGCGAAATATCGATATTCATAACTCGCTCGGAAATTATGTTTTGGTCGCGCGTGGCAAATGCAATGGATTTATCGGTAATCCATTTTTTATATATAGTGTCTATGGTCAATTCCAATCTAACATAGCTGCCACCGTTATTCTCGGCAAGGGCAATCTCTTTTACATTTCCAACATTAACTCCGTTTATTTGAACTTTCGTGCCCTTGCCCAGTCCTTGTCCAGAAGTCAGGTCGCAGTAAAGAGTATATTCGTATTTCCATAAAATACCTTCTTCCTCCAATTTCAGCACCAGCATTATAGCCCCAATGCATATTATTATAGCAAGAGCTGCTCCAACCAGCAAACCGGAAAGCTCTGACCAATTTATATTGCGTAGCGACTTGAACATTCTGGTAAAATGTAGAAAATTACCCTCAATCTTTGATGCAACGCACGGAAAACATGGCTTTCTTCACTTCGTAGAATCTGTCTGCGCTTAATCCCTCGGATTCGTCTTCGCTGCGGTCGTAATTTATCTGACGGGCATAAGCGGCATCGTCAATGCCATCTTCAGTTGCCACAGTTGCGCTCCACCAGCAGCCGCCATCGCAGCCTGTTTTGCCAAAAGCGGTACTTTCCCCGGCGCTGCCGCCAGGCAAGGCAGAAAACCCGTATTTATCCGTACCGTTGCTCTTTTTGTCCCATCCGCTTTTTGTTTTGAGCTGCCTTCCTGCAAATTCGCTATCTCCTGTGGAATTAATAAGGGTTTGCCATTCGTTATCGCTTGGCAAATGCCAGCCGGCAGGGCAAGCTTTCATGGCGGTTTCCCAATTATACAACCCGCCGTGCTTGCCTTTTTTATTAGCTTTGTATTCCAAATTCTTAGCCATCCAAACTTGCTCGCCTATTTTCACGGTCTTATACTTTTTACCGTCTCTTTTATCGGTAAGAGTGCCCTGCGCAAAAACCGCTGCGCTAAGCAATGCCAGAAATATTGCGACTTTTTTCATATTTTAAATATAGAAATTTTTTCTACCTTCATTTCATGCTTCCCAGTTCCAAGCTAATCGCCTTTATAATTTCGCCGCAGAATTTGTTTGAAAGTTCTGCGCTCGTTGATAAATTCGGAGCGTTGGATCACAGAGGAGAATTTTTTCCGTTTTGCAAGACAGACTATTACAAAGCAGAAATGGGTGAAAATTTGCACAGAGGCGTGGTTTCTTTTGAAGGACTTGTGGAACCGGAAAATATAGGCGAGTATAAAAACAAAGCCATTGAACTNGAAAACAGCATGAAAAACGAAAACGGAGGTCGCGTATTAAATATAGACATAGGATATATGGACTCCGATAAAATTGTCCTTCCATCCACAAAACGCGGGCCGTTCAAGCTCTACGCAGGCGGAGGAATTTGGCTGGATATGATTTTAACCTACGCAAAAGGAGATTTTAAGCCGACAGAGTGGNCTTTTGCCGACTTCAAAGAAAACCCATACAAACGAGACTTGTTGTTGATAAGGGAAAAATTCAAGAGGGCCTTGCATGGAAAAACATAGGCTGAAACCAGGCAGGCAAAGCCTGGACATCTTGCTGCGCCGCCACGGAATTGAACTGAAAAAAGAAACTCTGGACAAACTCTGGCTCTTTCACGGTCTGCTCAGGGAAAACAACAACGATCAGGATTTAACCAGATTGAACGCTTTTGAAACCATAGTAGAGCGGCACTATGCGGACTGCATAATAATAAACTCCTTTGTAAAAAAATGGCCCGGTAAAATGCTGGACATAGGCTCCGGAGCAGGCTTCCCGGGCATTCCGTTAAAACTGGTAAATCCGAAAATAAATTTGATTCTCTGCGAACCTCGCCCAAACAGGGTAAATTTTTTGAGACTCGCAATAGAGAAGCTAGGATTGCAAAGCATAAGCGTTTTTGAGCACAAAGTCACAAGCGCTTCCATGAGCGAACCCGTTGAGGGCATTATTTGCCGAGCGTTCGGGAGCATAGCGGAGACCTTGCCCAGGCTTGGCAACTGCCTGAAAAAAGGCGGAAAAGCCTATTTTATGAAAGGCCCAGCGGTTAAAGAAGAACTCTGCAACTGGAAATCAAACGAATATAAAATAGCAGAAACTCATTTTTACACCATACCGAATAGCGTTCAGCACAGGTCGCTAATCGTTTTAGAGCGCATTTGATTTTTTTCTAAATTTAAGCTATGATTTTCATACTCATACTTGTTTCTTTGGTCGGCTTTGTCGTATGCGGATGGTATTTTTTCAAAAACCTGAAATCCATAGAAATAAAGAACAGATCTGAGAGGAACGGGTTGAAAAGATTTTTCAATTATCCTTTTACTGTTGTATGGTATAGCTATCTGCTCGTATTTTTCGTTTGCCTAACCGCAAATAATCTTTGAGCGATTATGTTCAGGCTTTATTTTTTTCTTCTATTTGCAATTGCGCTGTCTTTTGTGATTTCAAGCTTTGCAAAATCTCCCGATTTGCCAGAAATCAAGGAAGCCGGTTCATTTGTGCCTCGCACCGAAACCGTTAAATGGATGTCTTTGGGGCACAATTCCACCGCTGCAAGCCTGTTTTGGATAAGCGGAATTATAGCGTACAGCGAAACTATGTTCGATGGCAAAACCTTCAAGTGGCTTTCGCATTTGGCAGATGCTTCGACAAGGCTGGATAGTCTGTTCAAAACACCATATACATTCGTAGGCGCAATAACCGCAAACAACGATCCAGACACCACAGATTACGTGCTTTTGCGCCGAGGTGTAAAAACTTATCCAGACGACTGGAGACTCGCAATCAGCGCAGCGTTCCGATTTGCAAACGGACCTGGCAATGATTACGCTTATGCCGCAGAAATAATGAAACCATTTGAAAGCGATACAACCGCTCCGCCTCATATTCGCGGAACATCCAGAACCTTTAAGCTCAGATCAATGCCTTTGGATGTAGCAATAGCGCAGATAATAGACGATTGCCTGAACCCTGATTACAGAACATTTCAAAGAGGCTTGGCCGTCAAAGCCGCCAGAGTGCTCAACAGTCAGGATATTTCCAACATAGAATCAATTCTAACCGATGCGTCAAAACAGAGGATTGAACCGCAAACTGCCTTTGTTCAGCTTATGAAGATGGCTGCTCCCAATATCCCGTGACTAGAAGTTCCGGCGTTGCATTGGGGTAATTTTCGCAAATAAAAGAGACTATTTTGCGTATGCTTTTTTGATTATTTTTAGGCACTTCCAGTTCCGTAACGGATAAGTTTATTTTAACCGCAGGCGTTGTTCCGCCTTCTTTCAGATTTTCAAAGTCTCTAACATCAAGTTTAACGTTTGAAAATTCGGCTTTGAATTCTTTTTGGGATGCTGGCGCAAGTTTCAGCTTTAATGGTTTATTTTCGGGGTTCCAAACATAAAAAGTCCAAGTTTTTTTGTTGCCTTTTTTATAGAAGCCCAAGTCCAAAATTCTCTCGCTGAACACTATGGGATTTTCCACAGAGCCTCTTACCTTGGCTATCCAAGGGGTTCCGCTTGTATCAACTAAAATTATATTGTGCGAAAAATCGCCTTCCATATATGCGGTATTCAATGTGAAATTAATTTTGAAATTCTGCCCCGGGGTTATTCTTTGGGGATAAACAAAATCTTCTCCGCCCACCATTTGGTTGAAAACGCTCTCCACTTCCACGGTTTGCGAAGATACATTTTTCCCCTTAATTTCAACTTTCTTTTTTATGCCTTGCTGCAGAACACCTAGATCCACAGGTTCAAACTCAAAGGTAGCAGCTATGCTAGCGACCGCTAAAAGCAAAATTGCATATTTCTTTAAGCCAAGCATTAGTGATATCCTCTAAGCAATTCAAAGAAAGGGGTTAAAGTTGCGCATCTAGCCACCGGCGCTTCGGCAACTGCGTTTCCCACAATTTGTTCCGGGTTTCCATAAGCGAACCATTTTCCTTCGTATTTTCGGCATTCGTTAAAGCTAACCGTATTTACAGCCAAAAATCGGCCTTTTCCATTGTCCAAATCGCTGCTATATTTGAAGTAGCGGCTTTTGCTGTTTTCTCCGCCTTCGGAGAGTTTTCCTGGCGGAACGTAGCCTATTTCTGCAAATGAACCGAGGTCTTCGTTCTCAATAGCGTGAGCCACCAGCAGTTTATTCCACTGGCCAGCTTGCAAAATAACTTCTGAGGCTTTAACTTTGGCATCCACGGCAAATAATTTATAGACTACAATAAAAGCCAAAGCACCCACCAGCACTACGGCTACGCTCAGATTCGCAATTGTAATGCTCGTATTGGACCTGTTCATTTTATACCCACAGCACGATTCGAACGTGCGACCCACTGCTTAGAAGGCAGTTGCTCTATCCAACTGAGCTATGCGGGCTT